>JBCDHL010000039.1:0-9182 GCA_038750095.1 Chlamydiota bacterium | reverse complement strand
CTTTGCCACTTACAGAATTATAACAATCTTCGGGGGATTTTGTTGTGTACCCTCTTATCATCCCACAACAATCGCAAACTTCTTTGCCCTTTGTAATCTCCAGTAATGACATCAAGAAATTTGTGCTCTTCCAGAAGAGCTTTTATGATCTAGATGGCCCTCTTCTGAACTCATCCAAAGGAGGTGCTCTTGGTCGTTTTGATCCAAATCTTTAATAGATGACCTAATTGTCTTGTTTAGCGAACTATGCTTCCTTACGGGTTCTAAAAGTTGCGATGTTAAATCAATAGTTTTTCCATACTTTATTTTTTGGATCAATACTTAAAAGATCATCAAATTATTATTAGTGTTGCGCTAGCAAATTGAACTTAGGCGACATACAAAATCATTTTGCGGTTTCTGGAAACAAATAATCGTAAAAAGAACCACTTGATTCCTTAGAATTCAAAAGAGGTACGCGTTCACCAAGCTTTACAGGTCCTTGATGGTTAGGAATAGATTGAATCTTTGTACAATTCTTTTCATTTCCCGCTCCACCAATAATTCTCTTCAAAGCAACTGTGATCACACCTTCAGCAATTATTTTAGAATCTTTATAATGATTCTCTTGATCAGCCTGAGCTTTTTCCGTAACTTCTTTACAATGCAGAGCAATAACATCTTCATCTACAGAGATTCCTTTGCCTTCTAGAAGTTCCACAAGTGGGTGTTTTTTGTCAGGATTTTGGTGATTATAAATTGCTCTGAACGGAGCAGTTACCAGTCTGATGGGGAAAGTCACAACGTCTGCAGTACCAGCAAAAAAACAGACAAAAATTCTAAGTGCGACATTGTCAGTTTTCTTACAAGTATCGACTATATTTGGAAAGAAGAAATCTTCCAAAAAGTGTTCCACGTTATCAGTTCTTAGAGGGTAAATCATTCCCCTCAGAAAAGAATAGCCAGGTTTAGACTGAGAATATGTTTTGACAAATTGGCGGAGTTCTTCTCCATCAGAAAATGTCTTCTCATATATCGTTTTGTCATTTAAGGTTTTAACTTCTATTTTTCCAGTATATGGCGGTTCAATACCCATAACATTTCTCCTAATGATATATTATCAGTTGATTCTGACGTCGTTCAATATTTGTTTAAATGATAAAAAAATGGTTTGTCTCAAAATTCCAGATTAACGAATAGACGCAGGGGAACTGTATTTTTTGTGTATCGATTCATTCACCAAGGAACATCAAATTGTCACTACAAATTATTACACGAGGGCATAAAAAAAGCGTACTTGTTCAACTCACCGAAACAGTACGCTCCACCCGACGTCTTCGCTGAAGACGATTCCCAATATAGGAACTACAGAGAGAAATTTCTACACCCTCTTCATTCTTCACATCTTTATGAAGAAGATAAATCCTCCTTAACCTAGCCTCACCATCAAACTTCAAAACAAACTCGACCCACCCTTCAGGAAAGAAGTAGGAAACCAACGTTTTTTCACCAAAATGTTCGATACATGTAGCGTGCTGAAAAGCAGCCTCCGCATCCTTTCTTGGCATAAATTTCGAAAGTCTAAGAGGATTCGTATTTGATTGGGTGATGCGCCTGATGAGCTCATCAAATGAAAGGAAGTTGGAAACTTCAACTCCTAATGTCTCCGTCACATCTTCAGGTAGAGTGACAGGATACCAAAACCTCGCAAATAAGCGGGCCAACCGATCAAGTGGTTTCATCATCTCTTTGCCAATGTTTTGCGTTTTCCCTAAGTCTTGGGGTTCTATCATAAGTAATAGGGTTAGACCCTGGGACGCTGATTCACAAAAATCACGTCTCTATGTTTGAGACTATCCACGATTATATCGCAAAAGTCAAATAATTTTGAAGAAAAAAATAACAGGAAAGACAAAAAAAATTTTCAATTTTCATGGAGACAGGGAGATGAAATATCTTGCAATATGGATACACCTTTGTTAAATTCATCCTCCTGAAGACGAGTTGTTGGAATTCCTAACGACCTATTAGTAATTGAAACCTATTTCACCAATCGTGTCACAGTTTTGGGAATCTCTCAAACATGAGATTTCAATTTTATGGGGCGATCGGTGTACCATGACCTGACCAACAATGTCCTCTTCATAAAATATAGGAAATATTGGTCATGTTAGCCATTTTTTTAGATATAGAAACTACAGGACTCGACCCTCAAGTCCACAGAACTGTGGATCTAGCTTTTCGAGTTGTCGACTTAAATACTTACGAGATTATCGAGTCCTATCAAAGTATTGTTAAGCAACCTTACGAGGAATGGCTCAACCATGATCCCGTTAGTCTGAAAATCAACGGCTATACATGGGATATGATCAACCAGGGACTCCCACCAGAAACCGTAAAAGAACAGGTTATTGAGATCTTTTCCGACCTTAAAATCGTAAGAGGAAACTCTGTTTTCATCTGTCAAAATCCTGCGTTTGATCGGGTCTTCCTCACACAACTAATTCCAATACCTAAACAAGAAGAACTCAAATGGCCTTACCACTGGCTAGATTTAGCCTCGATGTACTGGGCTCTCCTTCTCAAACAGTGCAATACAGAACAAAAAGCTTTCCCTTCCAATATGACCCTATCGAAGAATGAAATAGCCGAGAGGTTTGGGATTCCACCGGAATCATCCCCTCACAAGGCGATGAATGGCGTTGACCATTTAATGGCTTGTTACGAAGCGGTCCTAAATGTTAAATTCCAATCGAAACCCTAAATTAACGAGGTCGAATAATGAGAAAAGGCAGGACATTTGATGACGTAGCCCTTGTACCCCAGTTTAACAACGTACCTTCACGCACAGAACCAAACCTTAATACTTGGCTTACAAAAGACCTCAAGATTCAATGTCCTCTTCTGGCAGCAAATATGGATACGGTCATCGGTGAAGAGCTTGCTGAAATCCTGATCGATAACGGAACGTTTCCGATCTTTCATCGCTTTACATCTTTTGAAGAACAGCTGAAATGGGTAAAAAAGTACAAAGACAAGACATTCATCTCTTGTGGGATTCAGACTCATCAGCTTGATGAAATCAGAAAACTACTAGATGAAGGGGCTTTAGGAGTATGCATAGACGTCGCTCACGGACATTCTGACAAAATGTTTCATGTGATTGAAAAACTAAAAAAGAGCCACCTGAATAAAGAAGTGATCGCTGGTAATGTATGTACAGCGATGGCTTATCATGATCTTGTCAACGCCGGCGCTGATGCAGTAAAAGTTGGAGTAGGTCCCGGTTCAGCTTGCACAACACGAGTAATCACTGGATTCGGTGTGCCGCAGTTTACAGCAATCAAAGACTGTGCTGTCGTTGCTGAGAAATTGCGAATTCCACTCATCGCTGACGGTGGAATCAGAGGGAGTCGTGATGTCATTTTAGCACTTGCAGCCGGTGCCAGTTCTGTGATGATCGGCAAATTATTCGCTATTACCAAAGAGAGTGCTGCACCAAAACGGCCTTGTAAAAGCTCTTCTTTGAAATTAGAAGCAAAATATCGAGGGCAAGCGAGTGAGGACTTCCAAAACGAATTCTATGGAGCACTGAAGGAAAAAACCGTTGCCGAAGGAATTGATTTTTGGGCGGAAGTCAACGCAACAGCCCAACAACTCATCGATCAGCTGATGGGCGGAATTCGCAGTGGACTAACCTACGGAGGGGCACGTAATATCAAGGAGCTCCAACGAAAGGCTGAATTTATAGAAGTCTCTTCTGCCTATATCCATGAAAGTCACCCTAGGCCACAAAATTAAGGTTTTTCTGAAGTAGAATAAGACTAGGTGATTGTTTTCTGTTTACCCATCTATGTTGGCAGCAAGACCAATCTTGAGGATTGAGGATTTGGAAAAAGTTGAGGAGCTCCTCCTCTTCTCTCTGGCCTTCTTGGTGTCCTGGATAGCAGGTGATACTTATCATTCCCCCAGGTGAAATAAGCTCCATCGCATGTTGTATACTCGTTTGTGTTGTCATGACTTGAGTGGTAATCTCTTTATCCCCCCCCGGTAAATACCCCAAATTATAGACGATTAACTTTACCGAAGAGTTTTCAACTTCTTCAGGAAACTCTGAGTGACAGCCGTTGACAAAGGTAACAAATTGATCTACGCCTTCATTTTGCGCCCTTTCTATTGCTTGATTAATAGCCTCTTGCTGAACATCAATTGAAATCACTTTTGCACCCAACGATGCCAGAAAGACAGTATCATGTCCATTCCCACAGGTTGCATCAATCACCCTATCTCCAACTGTAATAAGACGAGACCAATATTGATGGGCTAAATCCAGATGAGACTGGAAAAGCGTGAAACGATTTCTCATAGCTATGAATCCTCAACAAAAAAAACAAGGTTATTATACTATATGTTCTATACCCAAACAAGTTGAAGATTTGGAATTTTGGCTTTGAGAAAGCCCCGGGGGTGAACGATCGCAAGTCACCTCATATTGATTAATATTAGGTAACTTGCGATCGTTCAACCACAGGAACTTCCTCTTTGCCAAAAAACAAATTTTTAACTTGATTGAGTATACTTTCAATAACAGAAAAGGACAGAAAAAAATGGACATCGAGGTAGAAAATATTCAGGGAGAAGACACTATTGACATGAGCCAAGTGATCAATAACCAAACTGCTTCTGATGCCGATTTAACAGATATAGACCGTGGTATACGGCTGCTAAGTGAAACAATATTTACCCATGGAAATCCTGAACAAAATTATAAAACCATCGTCAATGACATCCTTTTAGAAAACAAAAGAAATAAAACCCTAATAGATAACTACGAAGCAAGCGAAAAAAGGTGGAATAAATGGAAGTGGGTAAGTGGTTGTTTGACAGTAGCCACACTTGCTATCGTGCTATTTGGTGATTTATTTGATCAATCATTAAACACATCAGAAGAAACTGAATTAACCGTAGGAAAAGTTCTTATTTCTGTCGGCTCGGTATTTACGGTAGTGACTGCTTTGTTTTCCGCGTTCTCATACTGGAAACAGGGAAGAGAGCATGAACATCAAGAGCAACAACTATGTCTGCAGCAAGCGGACAATGAAATGGTTAAAAAACTCCGTATCGTCCTAGAAAACTGGGGAGCCCTCGAGCGAGCTCAAGAAAACCACTTTGCTGAAGTCGATATCAATAAAAAAGCAAATCAATGTTTCAAACATATTAAAGATCTTCCGAAAGATAAGCAACTACCACCAAAATCATGTATGGCGTCAATGACTCTCCAGCTACTCAGTGACGACCACCCTACTAAACAAACGGCTAATACAATCAAGAAACTAGAAGAAGAGCTATTACCAAGATCGGATCATGATGAGGAAAATAAGGGCTTTGTTGACTTAGGACAAAAAGGAACGATAGATTCGACCGCTCCCTCCAATAGATCGGAGCTCGAGGTCATCCGACAATGGAAAAATCTTCAACAACAAATGAGAGGGCTTTATATTGACGAGCTCTACTGCGGAGAAAGTCGAATCACCCGTAGAAATTTCCAATAATACTAAGAGCTACCATGGGAGCTGTGTCAGTACGAAGAATATTTTGATTAAGCTTAACCCCGACAGCTCCAATTTCTTGGAGAGCCTTTTCTTCCTTTTCAGAAAATCCTGATTCAGGACCTATAAAGAAAAAATGATCAGCATCAACCTTTTCACCAACAACAGACATTAGTGTTGGGGCCTCATGGTGCACATCACCATAGTATAGACTTCCTGGAATAGGATCTTTCCATTTAGAAAAATGTTCTTTAACTAAAATTTGCGGTAGATAAAGGCGTCCACTCTGCTTCATAGCAGAAACAACAATCGTTTCCATCCTTTTGAGCTGACTTTCTTTAATTTCTCTTTTCTCACTTTTTTCACCTGGAAACAGCCACAATGCATCCATTCCTAACTCGGTACATTTTTCCAAAATAAACTCTAACCTATTGGCTTTAGGAAATGCTTGTATAATGATTCGTTTATGTTTTGGTGGCGGCTCATAGATTACATTTTGAATAAAAGCTTCTGCTTTCTGTCTTCCAACGCTTTTCATAACGGCTGTTGCAAGAAGTCCTTTACCATTGGCAATCTCTACTTCATCCCCTTCTTTAATTCGAATGACATGGGCAAGGTGGTGATGTTCAGCGCCGAGGATTGTGGCACTGCAACCTTTTTCCAAAGGGTCATGTGTAAAAAACCGATTAACAGGCATGCAACACTATCTCTATTTCACTCGAATTTCGTTCTCTTCCAAAACAGTTTCAAGGCTCAATTTCTGGTTGGGAGTTACCCACAAAACGACACGATCGAGGTATTTTCTGAAACGCTCTCTAAGCATTTCCTCCCAAGCTTTTGACATGGGTACGTAACCACCCGTTTTTTTGGATTGCTGAGCGATTGTGTAAGCGATAAATGTATCCTCGAGTTCATTAGGATCAATAATTTCAGGGCTCCACTCAAGAACTTCTCTCTGACTTTTCGGTGCGGCTACCAGAACGATTTCTAGGTTATCCCTGATGACTTCCAGGAACAGTCTACTGACATCTTTTACATAAAGCGGGAATGTAAAAACATTGATGCCGTTATACTTTTCTACTTTTGTTCCCGAAACAAGCTGATATGTCTCTGGGTTGATTTTATTACTGTACTCGAGAGGATAAAATACTCGAATAGGTATCTTACGGTCTATGGGTAAAAAGTCTCGATGCAAAAAGTCAATGCGTATGTTTTCAGCTTCTGGGTCATTCAGCTCTTCATAAGAATTGTTGCGATACCTAATAAGCACCTTCTTCCATTTATCTGGAACAGGAAAACTGACCTCATCCTGATGGGTGCTTCCTTGCTCTTTTCTAATCGAGTCGAGCTCCTCTTTTGTAATTTTACTCAAATCAAATGTTAGCTTCAGCCCTTTCGTCTTTAACTTCTGTATCTCTTCAGCTGGCCCACTTAACGTTTGTGTCAAAGTTCTGGGCCAAACATCCAAAAACTCATACCCTTTAGGTGGATCACCAAAAGGCTGTGTAATCGTTAAAGGTATTCTTGCTGTCACGATACGACTTAACTTCAAAACAAATTCATTGTGCGTAACATGAGTGATGTGGTGAGTGAGATCGATAGAGGGGTTCAGGCTCACGATATTCTTTTTACCAATTGCGACAATCCAGTCGTCACGATCAATCATCGATGCATCAATAACGACCTCTAGATCCCCAGGCTCCAACTCTTCAATGACATCACGCGTACCACTTAATGTTAAGGTCATTCTCTTCTTTAAAACACCATTGGGTAATAACCCAATAATCGTCTTATCGGGAGGTAACTTAATGATCCTTATTGGAACATTAGGAATTGTTTTTGTTGCAATAATGGAGTGGTTAACAAACAACCAGATGATGAGTGCTGTGAGGAAAGCAACTAACTTGCGTTGCCAGTTGTTAAACAAAATACCCGTCATTGACTTCTCCAATCCTTGATCCATCCCAGAGCATCAATTCCTGTGTCCATTGTTGTCTTCGGTGGTGTAAAGATACTTCTGATAATTCCCTTAAATCGATCGATTTTCACACCGCGCGTCATGATCCCATCACGGGCAATAGACACCTTACCTGTCTCCTCAGAAACAACGATAATCAGCGCATCGGTCAACTGACTGATCCCTAAGCCAGCTCGGTGACGAGTTCCCATCGATTTCGATAATTGCGTGCTATCATCAGCCAGTGGCAGGATCGTAGCCGCAGAAATTAGCTCAGTTCCACGAATGATCACCGCGCCATCATGAAGAGGAGTCGTTGGGATAAATATCGACTCCATCAGTTCCGAAGAGAAATTAGCATTTAGTAAAACAGACTTATTGGCATATTCATCCAAAGAATCCTGATTCTCCAATACGACGAGAGCACCATACTTACGATCTGCTAAACGATAAATCGCATGGGCGATACCGTCAAGAAAACGATCGAATTCAGTGATTTCATGATATTTCTTCCCTTTGACACTCAATCGAGAAAGCGCCAGCCTAATTTCAGGTTGAAAAAGGACAATCAATGCAATGACAGCTACATTAACAAAATAGAGCATCAACTTTTGAATCACTGGCAGTTGCAACCAATTGGACAAAGCAAAAACAACCAAAAACGCCATCAATCCAAAGATGACGTCCATTGCTCGAGTATTCCAAAAAAAGGAAAGGAGGTAGTAGATCAAGATCGCAATGATCGAGATTTCAATAAAGGGAACTAATAAGCGAAATACATCCCACACTCTACTATCACATCCTTATTGGCTTTGAAGGCAAGAGACTATGTCCAAAACATCCCGGTGTTCTGCAACATCGTGCGCTCGTATGTAGTCGGCTCCCCCCAACAATGCAGCGGTATGAGCAGCTATTGTTGCGGCGCCTAATTCTAGCGGTGGTTTACCCAAGATCTTGGTTATAAACGACTTCCTAGAAGCTCCAACGAGCAACGGAAAACCTATACTCTTCAACTTGTTCAGATTGTGTAAGATTTCAAGATTATGAGCAACCGTTTTTCCAAAACCAATTCCTGGATCTAAAATGATACGTTGATCTTTCACACCAGCTTTTGTTAAATATTCAACACGCTCTTCCATCCAGCGAAGAAGGTGTTCGATCACTCCCTCTTTGTATTCAGGTTGATTCTGCATACTTTTAGGAATGCCCAACATGTGCACACAACAGATGTCGACATCATATTGAACAGCAGTCTCAACCATTTTTTCATTCCGAAAACCAGCAACGTCATTGATGAGTGTCGCACCCGCTTCAATAGCGGCTGCTGCAACATCGGGTTTCATCGTATCAATAGATATTTGAATGCTACTTCGCAATTTTAAGGCTTTAATAACGGGAGTGACTCTATCCAATTCCTGTTGAAGAGAGACAGCCGAAGATCCCGGACGGGTAGACTCCCCTCCAACATCTAAAATATCGACTCCTTCCTCCACCATTTTTAAGCCCCTCGAAACAGCATCTTCTACTGTTTGAAACTGGCCGCCGTCAGAAAAAGAGTCGGGGGTGACGTTTAACACGCCCATGAGCTTAGCTTTCATTATTTTCACATTTCCTAAATGTTTATCGGAAACAGTGTAACACAAAATAGTCAAAGCAAATAGTTTTTTCTTTTAGTTAATTTAAAATTTTAATAGCCT
>JBCDHL010000038.1:0-9189 GCA_038750095.1 Chlamydiota bacterium | reverse complement strand
TTTATTGTTAGGAGTTTCCTTGTACAAAAACCGATACCTAGATTACGGATACGTTTTCCATCGCCTCCCCCACCCAGTTTACAACATTCAAATCCGTTTTTTCGAAGCTGTTCACTTATGTGTTTTTTTTCTACACTAGATACAGCAGACGTTGGTGAGCCTTTTCCTTCTTGGGTAATTAAAAGCATTGGAAATGAACACAAAAAAATGAAAAAATAAGTATAAAAAATCATTGGTTCCACCTGGGTTTTTTTGGTATTTTTGTACACTGATTAGGTTGCGCTTTAGTGAAAAATGAGGCATTTTTTTATACAAAAGCGTAACCTATCCCGTAATGCATCATTTTCTTACTGAAGATGAAAGCGTTACTAATTGTCTATAGATGCTTGAGGTTCTGTCCAACCCTCGGCTTTCAGTATTGCAATAGCTTCAATCAATGTTTCTTTATGAATTACCTGAGGCAATTTTTTTGTGTTAACATCTATCAAATAGTAAATGGTACCATTGGAAAATTCGGTATATGAAATTTTATTGTCAGGTGTTGGTCCATCCGGGAATAAAGGCCATGCACCTCCGTTTACGGAGACGTCAATTGTGTAATTTAACTTTTTGTATGTAAATGGCCAATCTGTGAAATGTTGTTCTAAGTGCTTGTTCTGGTTAATCTCATTCACATAGCTGATGACTCCATCAACAATATATTTTCTTGCCAATTGAATTGTTAGAGGTATCTTGGTGCCAAAACTAATTTTTAGATGTTTAAATCGTGTACCATCACCCCCTCCACCTGTACCTGAACAGACAAAACCGTTATCATGGAATTGTTTTTTCATGTGCATTTTTTCTATTTTGTTCAGAGCGTTACCAGCAGGTGAGCCGTGTCCTTTTTGAGTAATCATTAACGATGGTAGTAAAAAGAGTAAAAATGAAAATAATAAACTAAAAAAAACGATGTCTCGTTTTACACCAATGCGCTTCGCGCAACCTATCCGGTAATGCATAATTCCCTCAATGAAGATGAGAGAGTTACTTGTTATCGATTGATGGTTCAGGCTCAGTCCAGCCTTCGGCTTTCAGTATCGCAATGGCATCTTCCAGTGTTTCGCAGTGAATTGACTCTGGTAGCTTTCTAGGTTGAACATCTATGTAGTAGTTGATTATTCCTTTTCTCATGCTTACATACGAAATTTTTTGATCTTCGGTTGGGCCATTCGGAAATTTTGGCCAAACTCCGTTATTTACATGCACATTAATTCGATATGTGAGTTTACTGAATTCGAATGGCCACTGAGTAAAATGGTCTTTTGCACCACTTGTTTGATTTATTTCGTTGATGAATTTTATTACCCCTTCAACAATATATTTTCTGGCAGTTTTAACATTCAAAATTTCTCGAGTATTAAAGCCTATAGTTAGGTGTTTAAATCGTGTACCATCACCGCCGCCACCTATATTTGAACAAACAAAACCATGATCATGAAATTGTTTTAGCATGTGTTTTTTTTCTATTTTGCTAATAGCATTACTTGCAGGAGAGCCTTCTCCTCTTTGTGTAATCATGAGCATTGGAAATGAAAATAGAAAAACGAAAATCTGAGCGTAAAACGTCATTGACTCCACCTTGGTTCGGTTTGGTAGTCTGTTATACATTGTGTCATAGCAGCTCGATATCCCGGATTATCGATTGAGTGATCATCAGTCCATAACAGCGAGTTACTTGCATAACCTGTGAATGTAACGGAATCTTGGTATTTTCGCATACCAAAATAGTCAGTAAGTGGGACTAGATCTCTACGATTTACAAAGTTTTCTGCGTCACCGTAATCTTCTCTGGGAATAATGGTTGCGGAGCCGTATGTCATGATATAGAGGGATTGCTTGATCTCTTGTGGGAGATCCTTAGTTGCAAGGTGGACTTCCATTCCTCCTCTACTATGAGCGTGCAGATAGATCATGGGGTGGTCGTGTTCCTTTTTTAATTCGTTATAGGTATTTTGAATATGCTCCTGCATCTGCTTGATGTGGGGATTAGAACTTCCCAATTTCTCAAATAAGCAATAAATCATGTCTGTAACAAAGCCCCTGGTGGGATTATTTAGAAGTGTCACCTGATAACCTCCAGAATATTCCGATATATCACCGGTAGTTTTGCATCCTGCACTATGTTCCGTCATGATTCCAGTTCCACACATTTGAGCTATACCATCAGGGCACTTTTTGTCTCCGATAGTTGTAAATTGTGATTTCACACACCATGATGGTGTTGTTGGCTGCTTGCCCTGCATCAGCCCAAAAAAACCTTCTCCAAGTAATCGCAAAGGACTAGGAGGGAGAAGGTGCTTGAAAAGGGATTCACCTGCCATTCCGCACCATGATAGACATTGACCTGCATACCTTATCGGAGCATACCTCCAGTCACTCCGACTGATTCCTTGAGCTAACAACCCATAGATGTCGAAGTGAGTGAGAGGGCGGTTTTTCACGTACGCATACAGATTACTGCCATCATAATCACCTAATGGATCGGCTGTCAGCCAACGTCCAACCTCAGGTATATAATAGCGTCGCCCAAAGAAAACCATTTGGGTCTCTTCATCAACGCGTTTACTAGAAAAACGCCAGGGGTTCTTACTTCCACTGGTGTCGACAAGTTCTTCTCCATATGCACTATAACGGTAACACTCGGCGACTTCTCCTTTATCAGCATCAACAAGTGTTACGACATTACCATTATGATCATGAAGTGGTACATAGAGGTCCCTATCAAGCTCAACTAGTACCGCTGCACCAATCTCTCCTCCTAGACCTGTACCTAGAACTCTTCGTTGGTGTATTACACCTTCTTGATTGACTGCTAGGATTTCATTACAGTCGTGATAAAGATATTGCTCACTTCCTTTGCTAAGCCTCCTGTGATGTTCATCATAACGACATTTGATCACTTGCCCATCTCTGTCGATTTCAACAAGTCGATCAAAGGCGTCATAGGTGAATTTCATGCTCCGCCCATGATCACTAATACAAACGATATTGCCATTGGGATTATAATCATAATGTCGACTTCCATCATGAGTCAGCTGATTCAAAACGTTGACTTCATGCTCTTCACCGTCTTTACCTACGCGATTATTTAGCGAATCATGTTCATAGCGATGACTTACACTCCCTTCTTCTGCACAGAGTTGATTGAGTGGATCATATTGATAACGATCCGATGTTACTCCTATATGATCGGTTACCTCCTTCCCTAAAAAATTGCCAGCATCATCGTATCCATCAACGACTTCACTCCAATAAGGCGACTCTATGCCTAACATTCTTCCAAGGGGGTCATATTGGTATTTGATAGAACCCAAATTTTTCGGTAGTGCGCTTTCAACCAATTTCCCGTTGGTGTCATAACTGGAATACTCATGGTCAAATAGTTGGTTACCAGAAGCATCGAGATAAATGACAGATTTTAGTTGGATACCGTCATAATGATACTCGACTTTCATTCCATCGGGGTGCTGAACAGATTTTACCCTACCTAACGGATCATAATGGGTCGCGACTGCTATCCCCGTCCCTTGCCTCTCATAAATTACATGACTATGGCAGTCATACAGTCTTTCTGTGTAGCTTCCATTCACATGGTCGTTGACTTTTGTTGGGTTCCCTTTGATGTCGTAGTTATACTCATAATGAATGGTTCCATCACTACTATAAACGTTTTCAAGGAGTCCATTAGCTCCATACTGAAAACTTACTGCTACGCCGTCGGGTTTGGTGACGGATGATTTTTTTCCATGTTGATTATAGGTGATCTGGGTCTCTTTTTGCAGCGCTGTCCCATATGCTTCATACTGGCGAATGGGCTTCCCACAGACGTCATACTCCCACTTACAGACGAAGTTTCTGATGTGCTTTCCTCTGGCGTAAACCTCATCAACTTTCTCTAACTTATTTCCATTTGGGTCATAATTAAAATGTGTGATGTGCTGAGTTTTTCCTTGTGGATCAATACGAACGATTTTTTGATCGCGTCCATAGAGGTCCCCAATAAATAGAGTCTTACTTCCTGTTGGATCTACTTCTTCACGATAAGAAACACATTGCCCTTCAGTATTAATATAGTCATAACGGTGCAAAAAGTGACTTTCTCGCCCTTCTGGATCCACGAGCTTAACGACTTTACCGCGTGCATCATACTCAGTTCTGGTTTCAATATGCTGTCCGTTACGTTCTGTTGCCACACATATTTTATTCCCAGCATGATCATACTGACAGCTTTCCCATGACTGCACTTTTCCGGACAGGTTTTTTATCGTCGTACCAATTACGCGATCGAGTAGATCATATTCATAATCTGTAATGACGCCGTCACTTTCAGAAACTTTCTCTATTTGCGTCGATTTTCTCCCTAGACTATCGTATCCATATTCTTGGATTCGATCGCCTTTGGCTTTTTTAATAATCCTACCGCAGTGATCGTAATCGTAACTGGTGATAGCTCCTTCGGGATCTGTCTCTTTGATTAAATGAAAGGCGTTATACTCTTTGGTTGTTTGATACAGGTGAGCGCCTTGACTGTCATACACGTCTGCGGTGAGCTCTCTATCCAAATGATCGTAGGTGTAGATCGTTGTTTTACCGTCTCTTTCGACCTTCTGTTTGAGTGTTCCATCTATATTGTAAAGATTGCTCTCTTTTGTTCCATCGGGGTGTATTATTTCGACTGGCGCTCCCCGAATGTTGTAGCTATACTGCGACAGATGACCACATGCGTCGCTTTTACTGGTTGCTTGGTTCAGCGCATTATAAGTAATCGTTTCAAGAATGGTTCCATCGGGACCACTTGAATGAATTTTTCGGCAAAACCTGTCATACTCATGTTCGGTGACATTTCCATAGATGTCGTAATCTTGTTTTTTGTTTCCGAGACGATCATAAGAATATGATCGCTTCAGGCGTAAACCGTTACTATGGACTTCTTCCTCAGCAACAAGTCGATTACTGTAATCGTAACGAAACTCTTTATGAACGTCCTGCCGAGGTCCTCTCTCGGTTGTCTTGTTGCCGTTATCGTCATAGTGCCACGAGTAGGTATATCCAAGGGGGTCGACTTTACCGATAATGTTACCGAACCTGTCATGACAGTATGCTGTTGTTCCGACGCAATTGCCCATGCTGTCGTAGCGTCTCTCTTCGGTAATCTTCCCTTGTTTTGTGTAACTATAGCCTGTTTTACCCAGTATTTCTTCACTTTCTGTTTCCGGATTCCACACCTTTCTGATCACTTGACTGGGGAGTCCGACTACTGGTGTGTTACTATGGTCATATTCTGTGATATGCCTCTCAGTCACACCTTTCATATTATGCTGATCCTCTGCACATCCATCATCACGGATTTCACGGGTGACAGATCCAAATCTGTCATGTTGAAAATATTCTCGCTGGACTATTGTTTCACCGACCCATGTCAGTTTCCTGATCATGAGGTCGGAATTGGGACGATATGAGTAGGTGATGCGTTTTTTTCCATCGGATTCGCTTTCAACGAGATGGTATTGGTTTTGCACGTACGTATAATTTTTCTTAAAACACTCAACACCATTTTCAATAACATCTTGTTTTCGGTAGATAGCTATAGGGAGATCACACGCTCCTGATAGATTTCCGAGTAGGCGCTCTTCTAAGACGTTGCCTTTGTCGTCGTATTTATAGCTGCTACATATCAAGGGAGTCCCTGAACCATTTTCTATCGTACGGCAGATAAGGTTTCCTGTATCTTTGTCTTTTCCCCAATAAAACCTGTCGAACTTTTGCGGAGTATTATCTTTTGAGTAGTAGGCGATGGTATCCAATCTGCTTTTATTGTACTCATACACCGTTTTCCTATCGTAACTGTCGTAAACTTCGGTCTTTCCTTTTCCTGCTTTTTGATCTTGGATATCATAAAAATATCGGTGTGTAACGATGGGAGTTTGATCAGTACCGACTGGTGCCGTTTGATAGGCAACTCTATTTTTAAATTTTGTTTTGCTGCTAACTTTGACAACTCGATTGCCATTATGATGGGTGCCTGATCGGTAATACTCAGTACCCAAAAACCTTCCTTCTGGATAGTTTCGTCTTGTTAGCATACATTTTTTATACTCGTAGTTGACTACAGGAATATGTGAGCCTTCTACTCGAATAATACTTGGTGAGAACTCGTTCTTTTTTTCGGCGACATCTTTGATTGTATAATTGACGATTTGACCATCGCTAGACCTGACAGCAGCTACGGGGGCATGTTTATGGGCTTTTGGTTCATAAGCGCGTTCAAATGTGATCCATCCACAGGGTTCTTCATGTCCGTTAATTGCTTGAATTTTCTGTAAATCATCTCTATCTGTGTAGTTATAATGCCACTGAATTGTATTTGGGAAGATGATTCTATCGAGCTTACTGACTTTATGCTCACGGGTTTTGGAGAAGAAATGTACCTCTCCACGTGAATTGATGAATCTTGCATTATACTTCTTACAATCAAATTCGATGTGTTCATTTTTAATATTGGTTTGTCCGCTGATATAACCTGATGAGATATTGGTGACACCTTTTTCGACCATCTCTTCGGTCAATTCCATCTTCTGTGGAAGCTTCCACATGTTCTTAGCTTTGTAGGAAAAAACGTGTGAGTGGCCATGAGCCCCTGAATAGATGACATTGAATTTCGGTTTCTTGTAGTATTCAGGATAGTCTTTGCGATCAATAGCAAGATAGCTTTGATGATTCGTATTCCACCCTGCAAAAAAACTACCGACTCGTGACCGTTCGAATGTTAGCCCTGATGCTCCAGCCATGCGTAGGTCGACGGCAGTGTCCAAGTATCTTCCAGTGATCACATGAACTGACCCGTTAACAATTCCTGATGGAGCCCCATTCAACTCTGCAAGAAGGTCTTCGTTGGAAAATTCATCTTCACAATGAATTTCCGTAAAGAACTGAATGATTAGAAGAAACAGAAGAATTGTAGTGCGTTGCATGGCGATCTCCAAACCAAAATTTTAAGTCAAGGTTTGGAGACTAATTAAATATTTAATTTGTTGTAAATGAAAAATATAACTTTGCGAAAAAATTATATCATCCCGGTCGTTATGGCTGAGTAAAATGAAGCTCTGGTTTTTCTCCCCAGCTATCTAAGCGGGCCTTAAACGCTTCTTCAGTGGCATTTTCGGGAACGTTGACGGAGTTGGTACAGCTGGTGGTTGTAACATCTATACATGCATTGTTGACAAAGAAAGTAATACGGTTTGCTAAAGAGGGAGCCCCTGTGAAGGTTATGATGACGTTCCTAAGGGCTTCTTTGTTCTCTTTATTGTCTTCAAACCATTCATGCAACCATGCTTTTATCTTTACTAAACTCTTTGCATTTTCTCCGCAAAATACGAGGTTGTCTTTAATCGAGTCGACATTTAACTCTCCCTGAAGAGCATTACGTAGTTCATCTGTTGTGATGAACTGAAGATGATCCCAGTATTGAATTAATATCTCATTGATCTCAAGAGGAAGCGCTTTTCGTATTCCTTTTGCTATTACATAAAAAAGCTCTAGTCTTTGGCAGTATGGCTCTATCCAGCACTCTTTCACAAGTTGTTGTAGGTCAATAGCTTCACAATCTTCTTGCTCAAGAAGTTTTTCTATTTTTTCATCACACCAGACATGATTGAGTTCGTGAGCGATGGATCTGATTTCACCAACATCTTTTGAGTGCAAAACGGTTTTAATCTTTAGAAAATGTTCTTCTTTTGATGTACCCAATCTCTCATGGGTCTCTGTAAGGTGTTCCTCTATAAAGGTGATCAATTCCGTATGATTCTTTTTTAGAAGAAACTTACTGGCCGAAAACTTGTAACTCATCAAATCCTCATAGTTAAGGCAGTGAATACAACTAAAAAGCTTTTCATTAAAAATCTCTCCGATCGGATATTCCATTCTCAGGGCTAACCCCAAAATTTCCCCTAGATATTCATAGTCTTTTTTCTCTTTTTCTTGAGCTGCTTGTAAATCTTTCTGAGTTATTTTAGGTGAGGGATTGACTCGGTTTACAGGGAGATAACTTTTCAGACCGGATTCATTAGACTCTACGATTTCAAATTGGAACATGCGAGAGTTTGTTAGAATTCCTTGGATAAGCTGCGACATGAACTGACGTCCCAGTCCACCTTCATCAATTCCTGGGCTGCCATAATAGCGGACGTAAATACTTCGTATATTATTAAATTTTCTCAACTCATTAAGAATGACATCGGGATATAAGGTAGGCATTGAGGCAATCATTGTCAAATTTAGCTGTTGGTTATACCTGCTGTATTTGGACAGTATAGGATAGAGTAAAAGGTTTTTAGGATTTTTTGGAGAATAAACTTCCATGATGATCTGTTGCAACCTCTGATGGTAAAGCAGTTCGTTTGCTTTTTTCTCGGCTAAGACTTTTCCCAGAGGTGTCTGTAGGATCTCTTTTATTTCTTGATTACTTAGAAGTAAAAGTCGACTCACATCGTTTTGTATAAAAACGATCTTTTCAATACTTTTTTGATCATGCTCTTGATCTCCATTAAAAAAACCTACTTTATTTAAAAATATGGTTGCTATTGCTGTTGGAGAGCAATTCTCAATAAAGTTTGAGCCTAAATCAGAGTTCTCTAAATTATCGATATTTTTAAGCATATCTTCCCATCCAGATTTTGTAAGCATTAAGTAAGGAAGGAATTGAAGTTTTTGTTCTCTTGTTAGGTGTTCAATAATGCCAATATCCAGGGGTAAAAATACTTCACTTGCACTGAAAAAACTTTGATAAAAGTTTTGTAATTCGCCATCCATTGGTCGCATCACAATTGAACTCAAAAAAGATTTAAGTGTGATTAATTCATTCTCTGTGATTCTTATATTTGAGCAAAGATTTAAGATAAAAAGTTGTTGTAATGGACTTACCTCCAATTCGTACACTAATTGTTTGATTTTTTTATTATTTTCTATTAATTGAATAATTTTTTCAGTATTGACTTTTCTGAAATATTTAAACAGGCTTTCAGCGTCACCAGAATTTTTAGGACAGAAGTGAGAGTACAATATTAGGTCTGAAACTTTGTAGGTAATCGGAGGTTTTGATAGTAAGTTTATGGCACGCTGTTTATCTATAGCATAGATAGCAGAGAGCAG
>JBCDHL010000037.1:0-9193 GCA_038750095.1 Chlamydiota bacterium | reverse complement strand
TCGACTTACAATCTCCAAGATACGAGAGCTTTCTCTCTGCCAAAAAACAAATTTTGAAACATGATCGGTAGAAAGAAATGATTAATTTACTTTATTTCAAAAAGATGAGGTTCTTCTTAAGAAGTAAACCTCTACTCTTTAACGGCTTGTATAAGTGTTGAGGTGTACTTTGTTGTTTATTAGGGTATTATACTGATAGTGCTTCAAAATTCAGAATTGTAAATCACGATCGGTATGATGTTTCGCTTGCAATCTTTCTTACTTCTCTAAGATCTATTTTTCCTGAACCAAGAAGTGGAATATTATTGATTTTGATGAAGTGATCAAAGCGTGGGATATAGATTTTTGGAAGGTTTTGCGTCATCAGTTTTTGTAGGATACTGTGGATTTTTCCTTCTTCTAGGGTGTGTAGGACGACTAAGCTTTCGCCTTTTACTTCGTTGGGTATTGAGGTGACAACAAAGACTTGTTCATCTGTACCTTCGATGGTGTGAAGAGCCTCCTCTATGCGCCCGTGAGGGACCATTTCGCCACCAATTTTACTAAACCTAGAGAGCCTGTCAGTGATACAGATGAAGTCGTTGTCGTTAATAAGTGCAATATCGCCTGTGATGTACCAGCCATCCACCATGACTTTTTTGGTGAGGTCTTCGCGATGGAGGTAGCCTTTCATGACGTTGGGACCTTTTATTAGCAGGAGACCTGGTTTGTTGTGAGGTAGTTTTTCGTTTGTGGTTGGGTCGACCACTTTCACGCGTATTCCCGGTAGTGGTTGTCCGACAGAACCTTCCAAGGAGCCTGCTTGATAGACTCCGGGGAGTCTTATATCCAAGGTACTCGCTGCGATTACTGGTGAGCACTCTGTAGTACCGTACCCTTCGATTGGGCGAATTCCAAATTTAATTTGGAAAATATCTGCAAGTTTTTTTGGCAATTTTTCAGCACCGGTAAGAACGAAACGTAAAGCTCCCAGCATGTCTGCGCTTATTTGTGGAATGTAGGCTTTGAGAAATGATGGAGTTGTCCACATCATGGTCACTTTATGGTCTTTGATCAAATTGCCGATGTTGGCTGCATCAAGAGGGTTGGGGTGTAAAACGAGAGGAAGTCCGTGGTTGAGGCCGAGCCACATAGTCATGTAACCAAAAGAGTGAAAAAGAGGGAGGGTGTGTAGGAGCTTGTCTTTTCGAGTTGTGGCTGGAACGACTTGTGAAACTGCTTCAACATTTGAAGAGACGTTGAAGTGTGAGAGCATAACGCCCTTTGGTCTTCCTGTCGAACCACTTGTGAAAATAAGGGTGAGTAGGTCATCGACATCTTGCTTTTTGTCGGTTTCACAAAGTCTTTCAATTAGCCCTACTGGTCCTATAATACTGAGAATTGCGGAAGTAAGTTTATTAAAGGAAGTAATTTCGGGCTTTATATTCTCCAAAAGGATGATGTGTATGTCGTGGGGAAGAGAAATTTGAACTTTCTGTAAAAATTTTCTACTAGTAATGACGGTTTTTACGTTAGCTTCATTTAAACAATAAGCTAGGTCGTCAGAACTTGCGGTATAGTTTATGTTTACAACAGTCTTTCCAGCTAGAGTTGCGGCAATATTTGTTATGATACCTGCTATTGTTGGAGGCAGCATAATTCCAACTGTTTCTTGATCTCTCCACATTTCTTTGAGCGTTCGGGAGAGGGCAAGTGATGAAGTGAGGGTTTTGTGACGTGAAATTTTTTTGTTTTCAGCATCTGCGAGACAGATTTTCCACGGAGCACGCCAAACACTACGAATGAAGTGATAGTGGATGGGAAGTTCGTCTTCTTTGCGGTCGAACCAGGACTGACAGCCTAGTTTTTTTATTTCTGTACGGATTGTACTGAATGGGGTTTCAGCAGGAAGAGGTGTACCAAAGCTAACAGTTAAGGGGTGAGGAATATTTTGTGGACGTCTAGGAATATATCGACCTCCAATAGGTGAAAAGAGCGTTCCCCAGACGCGATCTAGGTTTACTGGAATAATCGGACAGGTACGATCTTTGATGATCTCTTCAACACCTTCACGAAAGGGTTGCATGTTTCCCGTTCTAGAGACTTGTCCTTCGGGAAAAATGCAAAGGAGTTGATTTTCATCTAAAGGTTTTCCTGCTTCCCGCATTGCATTTCTTATTGTGGTGGTTTTTCCTGAGTATGGAACTGGGATGGCATCCATGGCCAATGCAAAAGGTTTAAGCCACCATTTATTGTAATGCGTTTCACTCATGACAAAGCGGACAGGACGGTCGATGGCTGCCATGACGAAGAAAGCGTCTGTAGCCGATAGGTGGTTTGCAACGATTAACGCAGGCCCTTTTTTGGGGACATTTTCTTTACCATTGATACGTAGTTTGTAAAATGTCGTCGTCAGAAGAATAAACACAAGGCGTGTTAAGGCTTCTGGAAGAAGTTTAACGGACCAAAGAGTTCCAACGACAACGATCAGAGCAGAGACAACGAGTGTCATTCCTAGGTCCATGCCTGCCCATGTCATTGCGGCAGCCATTAACGAGCCGACGATCATGCCTAAAATATCGAAAATATTTCCTAGCGCGATGACCGCTCCCCTTTGGTCTTTCGGTGAACGCCATTGTACGATGGCTTTGAGAGGGACTATCAAGAAACCAGTGGTAATACCCATCAAAATCAGAGTGATGACTGTTCCTGTCATCTGTGGTTGAATGATTCCTAGGATTAGTGACATGATAGAAAATCCAATGGCTCCAAAGGGTATTAAACCATATTCAATACTCTCTCCAGAAAGTTTACCACCGATCAGTGCGCCGAGGGCAATCCCTATTCCGTAGGAGGCAGGCGGTACTCCTTGAAGGAGTTCTCCTTTTTCTAGGTGAACAACCAGGGTTTTCGCATAGACAAGGACATTTTGGCCAAGCAGGCTTGTGATTAACCAAAATAGAACATTTCCCAATATTGCCAATAGAAGAATGCGGTCTGAAATAATAGATTTGTAGGCATTTTTGGTGGTAGCTTTAATGGTTGTTGGCTTTTCTCTTACTGGTTTTACTTTTGGGATGGTGAACGAGGCGGCAAAGCCCAAGATGGAAATTGTCGTTAAGATCAATGGACCTATCCACGTCATTTCTGGGTCGACTCCCCCTTTATCAGCAACGAGAAGGAGTGGACCCAATCCTGTGCCGGCAATAATGGCAATCATGGACCACATTTCTATAAGTCCGTTCCCTTTCGAAAGCTTTTCATAGGAAAGAAGTTGTGGGAGAATACCGTATTTTGCTGGTCCGAAGAGTGCAGATTGAAGACCCATCATTCCAAGTAGTGTGTAAGGGATTGCGAGGTGTGTTGGAGAAAAGTAGAGGCTGAGGGTCGCAAGTCCCATTAATGCTACTTCTAAAGCTTTTGTCCAGATGATGACGCGACGTTTACTGTTTTTGTCGGCCAGGGAGCCAGCGGGCAAAGAGAAAACCAGAAAAGGAAGAAGAAAGACGATTAGAGCAAGAGTCGCTTTCATTTGGGAGTCGTAACCGAATGAGGTTGGATCGATAAGCGTGCGAGTTGCAAGTGTAAAGACCATTAGCTTCCAAGCATTATCATTGAAAGCACCTATGAATGAGGAGCAAAGAAGTCCCCGTAGGGGATGTTTATAATGCGGAACAGTATTTTGACTGGTGGTCATTAGCTTTTTCCTGAGTTATCTCGATTTTGAATAATTATATTACAAATTTAAATAAATTTTAAGTTAAAATCTAACTTTTAGAGGAGTTTTGTAGAGAAATGGACAAAGAATTAGAGCTGCAGTTACAAGAGTTTTCTTTAGAAGGAGACTATCTTCGACGACTAGGGGTATTAACAGATCAAATTTTGAAACAGCCTAACCCGGAAGAAGCTCTTGAGGGAATGTTTGGCATTCTTGAGCGGTATCCTGATGAGGAGCTAGGCTCTCCAGGTCCTTTGGTTCATGCCATTGAGAAATGTAGTGGATATGAAGAGGCTCTTTTTGAATCTTTGAAGCGACAACCCAGTACTCTGACAGTTTGGATGCTTCATCGCCTCATAAAATATGACCCAAAACCTCGTTATGTTGAAATTCTGCGAGCAGTGATCCGCCACCCCAACATCAGTGAGCAAAATAAAGAAGATGCTGAGGTGGTTCTATCTTGGATTGTACCGAATTAAATTCAAAAGACCTTATATAACATAAGGCTAGTTTCACGATCGGTATACGCAAAAATGCGCCTTTTTGAATGTACAGGGATAAATCCAGCCTGCCGAGTTTTTAATCCCTTAAAGAGCTTATGAGAAGGCGAATTCCTATCACACTAGCAGCGCCACATACTGCAGGGAGTGGAGTCTGGTAGAACCAGATGCGTTTTGGGTCATTTGGGATTCCTGGTTTAGTAACTTGAGGTGTCATATAAAATGTCAGCGCTTGTCCTATAGCTCCACCACCTACACCTGTGATAATATCTGTAAAGGTGTCTGAGTTTTTGCTATTGTTGCATAGGCGTATAACACTAGCGAGTATGCCAACTCCCGCTCCTCCGGCGATAGAATACAAATTTAATATATTAACGATTTGCGCTGCTATTATTGGGTTTTGTGGCGTAATAATCATTGTTATCTCCTTGTTAAAAACCAAATTTTGAAACACGTTCGGTATATGTGAATGTGATATAATTCTCAAGGATAGAATTGTTGTCCGGCCCTATCAATGTGATTGATAAAGTTTTGATTGGTTAATGTACAGTAGTCTACAACATCAAAATAATAGGGCAATGGACTTTCTTCATTCAGCCTGGCTGAAACCGTACCGATGAGTCTATCTAAGTCATCGCCTACTAGTGCAATATCTACATCGGATCCAGGTTTATGAGTTTCAAGAGCTCTGGAACCAAACATCCTCGCCTTCTTGATCTGTGGATATTCCTCAATGATATCGACAATAGCTTCTATATCACCTTGCTTAAGTCCAAATCTCATCGATCACACTCATTTTTCAATTTATGGTAAACCTGTTTGATCGCTGGAAAATAGTCCTCACGAATCAACCGAACAGCTTTTTTCGCTTGATCGTCATTATATGTGTGTGACAGTTCGTTTCTTTTGTCGAGCATTTGTATCCATATATGACCGTCTTCTAACAGTCCAGATTTGAAAGATTCTTTAATAATTTCTCTGGGATATGATGCCGAAATACCCATTGTTTCTAAAAAGTCTTTCATTGTTTTCCAAGCAAGTTCAAATGAAAACTCGAAACATTGAACCAGGCCAGCTTGCTGGAGCTCATCATACTCTTTTTGGGATACAGCTTTCTCGAGGAATGAAAATGCTCTCTCCAAATTTTCAAACCTTTGCTTCCAGCGGATATCTTTAGCCATGTTCTGTCCTCACTAAAAAATAAGTGCTCATCCTACCAAAACTTAGCAAAAGGAGCAACTGGGTAAGTATATACTCCTTCCGTTTCAAAGACACCCAAAGATACTAATTCAAAGCCCCGGACTCCGACTGCCACCCCAAACCGCATCTAAAATTTCTTTGAGCATGTCAGATACGACTGTAGCGACGCAGGGAAAGACTTCGTCTTTTCCAAGGAGTTACAGGAAGTAGATGGCGTTTAGGTGCGTATCATGTCACATATAAGGCTCATACCGTAAGCGATTGAGGTTCCGGGATTTAACTTATCTTTAAGGGGCTAGTATTGACTTAATACAAACCCCTTTAAGATAATTTAATCGCGAGAGCTTTGAATTTAGTAGATTTGGGTGTCCTTGAATCGGAAGGATTATATTTAGTCGTTCTATAAAATGTTACATTGTCGTAGTATACTGATATAAACTCAAAAAAATACTTTTACCTATTTATGTACCTGGGGGTATGAAATGCGAACAGTTGTTGTAAGCTCATTTTTAGTTTTGTTATTTCATTGCAACTATAATGCTTTTGCTGATTCAGATTTTTATTGGCCGCAGCCTGATCCTCCTTATGAGGAGACAGATCCTTTTATCGAGCCTGTAAAAAGTGGTCTTCATGATCAAGAGTCTGTTCTTGACAAGGAGCCAGCTCTACAACCCGGAGGACTAGAGGACGTTCCGCTTCAGGAACCGCCACTAGAAAGTGATCCTTTACTTCGTACTCCCCTTGAAGAAATGGAGGAGCAGGAGGGGATGATACCAGATCCTCTTCAGGAAGATGAGCCCTTACCTGATCATCCACTTGAAGGTTTGGAAAGCCCGTTATCGAAAGTTATAGGTGAAAAAAAAACTCTATTGCCGGTTTTGATGTCAGCAGCTTATTAGCTTATGGTTCAATTAGTAAAAAAGAGATCTTTTCTTCTGTTATGGAGGAAAAGCATTTGCAATCATGGGTGATCAGTGCAAATGCTACAGATTCCGGCTTTCCTATCCAGAACTTACCCTATGGATTATTTTCTCGGTTAGGTGAATCGGATGAGAAACACATAGGTGTTGCGATTGGAGACCAGGTTTTAGACCTTCAAAGGGCTGTAGAAGCTGGATTATTCCAGCATCTGAACGTTGATATACAGGCTGCTCTAATGGAGGATTCTTTAAATCACTTGATGAGTTTAGGTTCTGAAGTTTGGCATCAAGTGCGTGCGACGCTTCTGTCAATTTTGAGAAGTGATAATAGTCAGTTAAGGGACAGTGAAACTCTTCGTCAATTTTTGCTGATTCCACAAACAGAAATTTTTTTACATCTTCCCTTTGAAGTTGGTGATTTTACTGATTTCTATACATCCCTTCATCACGCAACAAATGTTGGAAAGAGATTTAGACCAGAAAATCCATTACTACCCAATTTCAAATATTTACCGGTAGCGTATCATGGCCGAGCAAGTTCTGTTGTTGTCAGTGGAACACCGATCACACGGCCTCTGGGACAAGTAAAGAAAAAGGATAGCGTTCAACCTGAGTTTTTGCCAACTTCAATGCTCGACTACGAGATGGAGCTGGGTGTTGTAATAGGAAAGGGAAATTCGTTGGGAGAGAGAATAAAGATTGAAGATGCTTCTAAACATATTTTCGGAATGGTTATTGTCAATGACTGGTCGGCTCGCGATGTACAAAAATGGGAATATCAGCCTCTAGGACCTTTTAATGCGAAAAATTTTGCCACCTCGATTAGTCCTTGGGTGGTTACAATGGAAGCCTTAGAACCCTACCGGGTGGCTGGACCTATAAGGGGTGATAACGATCCCGAAATGATATCCTATCTGGTACCAGATAAAAATATGGGTTTTGATATTAATGTGGAGGTTTGGATATCATCGGAAAAGATGCGTGAAGAAGGGATAGAGCCGTTGATGGTAAGTCGTGGAAACTTTGATTCGATGTATTGGACGATTGCACAAATGGTCACTCATCATACATCAACAGGAACAAATTTACGGCCGGGTGATTTACTTGGTTCCGGAACAATTTCGGGTAATGAGGTGTGTGCTAGAGGTTGTCTCCTCGAGCTTGTGGAGCCCGAAGGAGAGGGGATCTTGTTGCCTGATGGTACACGAAGGAGATATCTTGAAAATGGTGATGAGGTTACTCTCAAGGCATACTCTCATCGAAAAGGATTACCACGTATTGGCTTCGGAGAGTGTTGTGGAGTTATTATTGATGCTAATAATTAAAATGATTAAGGGGGAAAAATGTCCTACATTAAAAGTGTAAAAGCTTTAGAGATTCTTGATTCGAGAGGAAACCCTACCGTTAAAGTTTATGTTGAAACAGATAAAGGTGTGATTGGTGAAGCATGTGTTCCCTCAGGTGCATCGACAGGAGAGAACGAGGCGTTGGAATTACGCGATGGTGATAAGTGTCGTTACGAAGGTAAGGGTGTTCAGAAGGCTGTCAATAATGTGAACACAAAGATTGCTGATTTATTAATCGGTGAGAATGTATATGATCAATCACGATTGGATATGATGATGATACAGGTCGATGGAACGGAGTATAAAGAGAACCTAGGTGCAAATGCTATTCTTGGTGCTTCGATCGCTATTGCTCATGCAGCAGCTCAGACGGCAAAAATGCCTCTCTATCGCTATCTTGGGGGATCACATGCTTATATGCTTCCCTGCCCGATGATGAATATCATTAATGGAGGAGCGCACGCTGATAACTCTCTCGATTTTCAGGAATTTATGATTCGTCCATTTAAAGCGACTTCTTTTGCAGAAGCGTTAAGGTGGGGAGCGGAAATTTTTCACTCACTGAAAAAGTTATTGAAAAAAAATGGACATATTACTGCTGTTGGAGATGAGGGAGGTTTTGCTCCAAATGTAGGATCTAATGAAGAAGCGATAGAGCTTATCTTGGAAGCGATAAAAGTTGCAGGGTATTCTCCTGGAGAGCAAGTATCGATAGCTCTCGATTGTGCTGCTTCGGAATTTTATGATAAAAATAGTGGGAAGTATGTTGAAAAGAAACGGAAAAAGCGTGACGAGCCTTTCGAAGAAAGGACTGCAGAGGAACAAGTTTTATATTTAGAAGAACTTTGTAATAAATACCCCATTGATTCTATTGAAGATGCTTTAGACGAAAATGATTGGAATGGATGGAATTATTTAACTGGCGTTCTGGGTTCACGCGTTCAGCTTGTTGGTGATGATCTATTTGTGACGAACCCTAAGTTTCTTTGTCGAGGTATTGAAGAGCGTTCTGCGAACTCGATTTTGATCAAAGTTAATCAGATTGGGACGATTACCGAAACACTTGAGACCGTGAGGCTTGCGCATACTTATGGATATACAACTGTCATTTCACATAGATCGGGAGAAACTGAAGATTGTACTATTGCTGATATTGCTGTAGCGACAAACGCTGGCCAGATCAAAACGGGGTCTCTTTCACGATCCGACCGTATCGCTAAGTATAACAGATTGTTGGAAATTGAGGATGAGTTACAGTATGTGGCACGTTATTTTGATAGTAACAAGCATAGCGGCCTCTGAAAAGGGTTTGTTTTAAGTCAATAAGCCCCTTAAGATAAGTTTTATCTCGGGGTTTTGAATTATACTGAATGAAATTGGAAATTACGGTTGATAGTCATTCTTTTTGCCTCTGACTTTGTGTTCGATCTTGGTAACTTGTCTAAGTTACCTGCGATCTCCACACTTCGTCAGAAGTAAAAATCTCTGACTATCAAGCGTAATTTCCAAATTTCATTGAGTATAATTAGG
>JBCDHL010000036.1:0-9320 GCA_038750095.1 Chlamydiota bacterium | reverse complement strand
TCAACGTTTGCGATATATTCTTTTTACGAGTTATTAGAACGAAATATACTAAATTCTTATCAGTTGATTGTTTGACCAAATTTGTTCAAATTTCTTTATATCTCATGGTATAAGTTTTTGAACTCGCCGCCGTGCAACCATTAACGTAAAGTAGGTCGGTACAGGATTACTGGCACTTTCAATTTCTTCACCTTCGATCAACTGCTCAATAGCAAAGTCTTTGCCAAACACCCTTTCAAACCGCTCGGCATCCCAGAACGAAACATGATGTCCTTTCCGGCTTGGCTTTACACCGCGAGGATCACGGGCCGATAAAAGCAAGTGTCCTTTATCCTTTATGATCTCTAGTACTCGGTCACGATAAGCATTGACGGCATAATCGTCTTGTAAAAGATGGATGACCCGATGCGAATAGACAACATCAAACTTTTGATGCGGCAAAACGGCATTGAGAAAATCCCCCTGTAGCAACCATGGGCTAGAAGTAATTTTGGAGTTTTTCAGGCTTTCTACGGCCATTGACCTTCCAATGCTTGATGCTTCAATACCTGTAACATTGTAGCCTTTTTTCGTCAGAGCAACTAGATCACGACCATAACCAAAACCTATCTCGAATAAAGATGCGCTTACTGGGATGTTCTGAGATATAAACCGGGCAGTAAGGCTAGGGCTAGTATTCCAGATTTCACCTTCTCTTGAATATCGCCTATCCCATAGGTTATCGGACATCTAAGCTCCGCTTGGGGTCTACAGCAACATGATTCCAAGTATTAAGAAATAAAGTCTGAAAACTTTCGGCAAAATCAGCTTGGCGCATAACTGTGATTTTGGCGCTGTCTTCCCGGAAACTTAAGAATGCCAATTTATCATGGTATGAGTAAAATGAGCGCTCATTGAATTGCTCTTCCTTCACCCATTTGTATTGGGAATACGCTTGTGCTGGAAAATCATAATCCCCTTCTCTCACTATGATCCGAACGTCCATGACATCTTGATCTTGGATCATGCGCTTAGTGTGTGCTTCCCACTTCTCAGGTCCCATCCATTTAATCCAATTGGCATGAACAACATTGCACAGATAAACAGGGGTAGGACTTTCTGATGTCCCAAATCGTAAGCTCGTTTCGTAAACATCATCTAGGAACATGGAAAAGCCTTCGTGGTCATGTAGTATAGTGATATTGTTTTTCTCCTCAACACCATGAGCTGTAAACTCAATTCCTTCCAGTTCGTAAGTGGATATGATTTTATCCAGTGTCCCTTGCTTTACGGTCTCCGTATCAGACTCAACTTTAACGATTGTTTGCTTGGCTGTTCCAGACCGATTGGCAAACTCTACCTGGGATAGACCAAGCATAGCCCGTGCAGCCCTCAGTTGTTTTGCAGTGATCCGCATTATGATATCTCCTTTTTCCCCTTTTGGTTCTAGCCTTATCGCTTGTATTATGTCTACCAAAAAATGAACTTAGAAGACTTTCCGACTAAAAAACACTTGACATAGTCACTAATAATAGACTAAAAGAGTGCTATAGCAACCAAATTGAATAAATATGAACGTGTGGGTTGTGTAGCTATATGAAGACAACAAAACGAAAACGGATGGGTGCACGTGGATCAAACGGTGTAATAATCCATGATCCTGTACTTGATGAACTGATCGGGATGCAAGTGCGCTTGATCCGTAAGTCCCAAAATTTAACTCAGATGAAACTTGCTGAAGGTCTTGATATCTCCTATCAGCAAGTCCAGAAATACGAACGAGGTCGAAATCGCATTGCGGCATCTACCTTGCTTTGTATCGCCGCTTTGCTTGGTCGCCCCGTCGCAGACTTTTATGTACTCGCAGACGCGTTTCTAGCGGAAGCAAACCGGCAATCCCCCACTTAAACTCATGTCCCGTTCACCTTTTCAGGATTTCGGTGAACGGGACCCTTTTTTAGCCTACATCAATAATAGTTCATTGATTTGCAGCTCCTATTTATTCTGAATTTGTCTGTGCTGCTTGCCACCCTCTTCTTACAGCTTCCCTACGCTCGGAGTTTGAAGGGTAGTTATCTGTACCTTCAAGTTCATTCGACAGGATTTCTAGAGTCTCAGGCAAAGAGTACCCCAGAAGATACATAGACCTTCCTGAAAATTCATCAGCCTCTAATTCCTGCTGTCTTCTCGGAGCAAGAAAACCGAAACTATGATCTAGTTCGAAGTGCCCAATCTCGTGAGAAAGAATTATAGCTGAATATGAATCCAGTACTTTAGAAAAGTAGTTGTCATCATATATAATATATCTCAAATTATCTTTCCATTTTGCATATGCTACAGTGCCTTGTATATTCCTAGTTCTACAAATGATGTAACCATCTTGGGGAATACCATGAATCTTTAAAATTTCTTCAAAGAATTTTTCTTCTCTTCGCCTTGGAATAGACAAACGGTACACTGGACCACCGTGCACGTACTCATCATTACATTGGCATTGTGAATTGTATGTACTGTTTCTTTCCCCTTCAAGTTGAAGATACCATCCCCAAGCATATCCTTCACAACCATTATACTTAATAAAACACCATTTTCCGTTTCGACCATTGATTCTGTCTTTACAAGAACAGTATTCAAACTCAACAATTTCCTCATCAGGAATTCTAGTAATAATATCTCCTTCAATTGAAGGATTGCTTCTTAATAAGAGATTTCCACCATTGGTATTCACCTTTGCCCACTCTTGTGATTGATTCATATCGCAGGCACAAAGTAACCATAAGTAAAGAATGAGTAATGACAGTATATTTATAGGCTTCAAAATAATTTTATTTTTCATTATTTGACAAGCCAAAAAATGTTGATGGAATTCGACAATTTTCTAGGTACCATGAAAAGCAATAGCCTTTCTGTCCTAAAAAATCGATTTCTAGCCACACACCAAATATTTGTTCAGAGTCTACTTCGAGAAATAATGGACTGCCAACTTGATTTAAGACTCTTACTTCAGCTCCATCAGGTATAGCGTCAATGATATTACCAGCAAGGCTAGGCTCTGATCTTAAATTCAAAGTACTACCAGTCAATGTTTTAACATAATCCGAAATAGGTAATATCCCAATGTCAATTAAGTGATAATCAATGGGCTCGGTCCACATGTACTGAGCTCCACTACTACCCTTTTTCACAGCATAGCCTTCTACTTCTCCGGCAACAATATGGCACCATTCCCGGCCATCACCATCAATTATTCCACAGCGGGTAATTTGTAGAACACTACCCTCGGATAGCGTCATCACTGATCCACTGGCTCTCTTTGGCTTTTTCCTGAGCGTTAAATTTTCTGTAGATACAACACCTACCTCTGTTATGGCTTTAGAAGGCATTATTACTATCCAGAGAAATAATGGAATCAGTAGCAGAGGGGTAAACTTGCCGTATTCACGGAGTGCTATACCAATTTTCTCTACAGTTGCATTTGTACTGTTGAAAAGAGAAGGGCCTGACTTCCCTGTTAGGCTAGCAAATGATTGGTAGTATGGCGGTTGGGCATATCCTGCATAAGAGACAGTAGCCATTCTATCTACAAAGCCCCCAGATGATCGGTACTCCTCATAAGCCTTCTGAATGTTAATTGCCCGGTACTCATTAGCCATCCTGTACTCAATCTCCTTGCGAGTTTTGAGGATATCAATTTGATAATCAATCAATAACCCTACTGCCCCCGCTGCGAAAAATGCAGCATAGTTGACAAGCTCTGGAGTTGAAGATCGATATATATAGAAGGTTGCAGCTATGAAAAGCAAGAGGCCAAACTCTATCCAGAATAGTGCTCTCTCCCGGTTTTTGATCTGAAATTTATTAAGTATCTCTTCGAAGAAAATACTTTTACCTCCGCTCATTGGATCGAAAGAAATCTTCCGATCATGCTTGAGTTTGGTATTGTATTTCTGGTTGATACCAATCGCTAAAACCGCACAACTCAAAAAGAATGGTAGATATGGGAAAATACTTCTCTCTTCTTCAGCAACCGTCGAAAGACCTTCAGGGATGAAATCAGATATAACCTGCCCAAACTGGCCAAAGAACATTCCTAAATACCATAGCGGTAATAGCAGATAATAGAATCCGCTAGTTGGATTTAGTGTCTCTACAGCAATGTAATTTGGCATGGCAAATTCATCAATTGAGTAAGTACCATCGAGAATGAACCGCACCCATAATGCGGCTAGGATGATTTTCACCCAGTTAAATGTCATGCTACCCATATCCTTTCGCAGTAAGGCTCGCACACTGAATGGTATGGATTTGAAGAATTGGATGATAAACCATTGTATAAGACCCCAAAAAGATCTGAGCCTTGAATATTGGTTTGGTCCGTAGCTGTAGCTCCCAGCTTGGCCTGAATTGCTCCGTCTGATTTGTTTATTCCAGTTCATGCTTTAAAGTTTTGATTGAAGGTCATCATGATGAAATTCTGCCCGTTTTTCCATTCTTTTCCCGCAACAGTAATTACGGCTTCAACTAAGAAGTCATTTTCCTCTCCCCCACCCTTCAGCACTGTGAACTGTTGAGGCTCAATCTGATATTGGAGAGATTTGCTCATGTTCGTAGAGCCATTAATCTCTTCCATGTTCATGTTCATGCTGTACTGGGACTGGAAGGTTTTTCCGATAGTATCAGAGGCCCAGTTATTGGTTACGTAGTCATTATTAGAATGGAATATTTTTGTAGCCAGATTTCCCAGCAAGGAATCAACACGGGCCTTTGGGTTACTTCCTCCAATGACCGCATAGTAATTGGAGATATTCTGAGTGATGTAAACTGTACATGCCCTTGACGATCTCGCAGTAGTTTGAAATTCTGCGTCTTTCTCATTCAGAAAATACTGCGCTTCATCAATCCATTGTACAACTGGAAGGGGATACGCTTCCACGTTTCGGCGTTCTACCACCTCTTGCCACCTTCTTTTGAAAATTGCCTGTGCCAATAAGCCGGAAATCCCATACTCCTTGACAGGAAAATTGACAATAATAATGCTACCCTTTTTAAAGGTATTTTCAGGTAGAAGCTCTCTGCTAACGCCTTCCGTAAAGTGCTTTCTTAGGATGCCACTCATAAACGGCTCAATGAGACCATAAATAGATTCCTCTACAATAGCTCTGGTCTTTTCAGGTAGGCGTGGATACATTTTAAGAAAGTACTCCTTGGCAAACTGATACTGTTCGGCTTTCTCTTTTGATTGCCCTACTCCCATTGATGCCCCGCGAAGAAGCTTTAGACAGTAATGAGATTCCATAAACTGGTTCAAAGAAACCTCAATATCAGCACGGTCGCTATCGGATTCTGAGCTTTGATGCTCGTTTCTTAAACGATTATATGAGGATAGTTCCTCTTTACTGAGTGCACTGACAATGATCTTCCGAAGATTTATTACGCTAATTTCTTCTTCTGCCAGCAAGAGCAAGTTGATGGCGTTATTTATGAAACGCTTCACTGTTCGATCCCAAAATTGATCTTTTGAACCGCCTTTACCTCCACTAGGTGAAAAACTCTCCACCATCTCGTGCATCTCCATGAAGAGATTTGTAATCGTGAGGGAGTCAACTCTCTTTTTTCGAGACGCTTCGTACGCTAGTGGGTTAAACTGGAAGTCCGAGCCTTCTTCAAAAACAATAAGATCATCCTCACGCCCAATTTCTCTTGCATACTTCTTCCATGCTTCAACCTCATCTATCTTGCTAGTTAAAACGATAAAACCAAAACCCGATTTTATGTAAGCTTTTGCTAGTGTTGCACCACTACCTGAGCTTTTACCTGATCCGATTCCTCCAAAAATTTGCACTCCTCTTACTGCATCCCTCAAGGTCCAGGAGTCCCAAGGGCCATTTCTGGTAACTTGTAGATTTATATTCAGAATCGGTGTTTTTAAATCAATTATTTTACCTTCTAAATCAAGTGTAGAGTTTGCTTCCATGAGCTTAGTTATTTGCATACTTCGCCCAGGCTTTCAGCAAGTCACTGAAAGCATTATCGGGGAAATACAAATGAATGAAATTTGTCAGCCTCTGTGGCTTGACACTAGTTTATCAGGGCATAGGCATTCGATTAATCTCCAATATCCATATCGGGGCCATCTTTTGTGTCCATAGATTTCTCGTTGAAGGAATCAGACAAGGTATAGTCATCAAAACCTGGAAATTCTTCGCTACCAGAGTAATCCCTAGTCGAATGAAGATCATCTTTAGTCTTTCTGCCTTCTGCTGGAGGGACTTCAGGGTATCCTTTCAAATACTCAGGCTCTTTGGTTTTAGCAGCACGATTGAATTTTGAATGAGTTTTATCGTAATCTTTTTCTGCTGCATCATCGAATTGAATCGACAAGTCAGGGGCCTTTTTTACAACAGGCTGTACCTTGCCTCCCTGATATCCATTCTCATAATCAAGGTCTTTTTCTTCCTTCTTTTTTTCATTAGGATCATGGAGCCATTGCAGAGATGGTTCTTTGTCTAGGTCTTTGCGAGCTTGAGTAAGAAGCTTGGGACTCTCTCCAAAGCTGTCCTTTAGGGCTTGATCTCTTACAGCTGCATACCCCGGTCGAATTTTGTTATTTTCTGCTTCATCGCGGTTTCTAAGTAAAATTTGAGATTGTGCTTGAAAGTTTTCTTCTGCTTGTGGTCCTTGCGGCACTTGCATATAGTTAGCTGACAATTCCGTAAATCTTTTACGATATATGGAATTTGCTTCCATTATCTCAGGGTCGGTTTTGCGTAGTCTTTCTAAAGTAGCTTTTCTTCCATCATTCAGCCCATCTGTGATAGCGTTAAGAGCATTATCATAATCCTGCTTCTCCATAAGTTGAAAAGTTTTAAAAAATCTGAAATAATGATAGTGTAGCAATAGGAGTTTTCAGTGATAGATGACGATTATGTATATACAAGTCCTAAAAGAGACTTGGACATTTTAAATCAACCGAATGCATATCCAGAGTATGGCGAGGAAGCAGCGCAGATCATTACTGAATACGCTAGAAAGTACAAACCTGGACCTGGCGGTATTCCTGATTCTTTGACAGAACTTAGGATTAGAGACTTATTAGGCTATGAGCATATGATAAAAAGAAAGCTCAAACCCGAGGCTCGCGATTACTGGATCAAGGTATATATGCTTCTCATTGATCGTGATTTTGAGTATGAGGAAACGTTACTTGAACCGAGTCAGAGATTGATTCAATAGTCTCCGTATAGCCTACCTCATTTTCCAAGTGCCTTGCACCATTAGTGTAGCCAAGCTGCTGAACAACAATTCTTACAATAATTAGAGATATAACAATGTAGGCAATGAAGTTCTTGGCAGATTGTCCCTGCTTTTCTTCTACTTGCTGTGTTCGTTTTGTAGCGGAAACTTGCTGAAGATGAGGGTAAATGATTGGTGGTTGAAACAATAGATACCTAAGTCGGTACAAAACCATCCTCGCAATTTGTATCACAATCACAAGTGCTACGATGAAGCCCAGAGCAAAGAAAACGATTAGATTTAGCATAGCAGTGTACTTTAGTGAAATTGAAAAAGAGTAACCTGATGTATTGATTTAGAGTAACCTCGGAAAGTCCATGACTTCTTTCGCCATAGAGACACAAGTCAATATTAACTGATAATCAATTACTTACGTCATTACTTACGCAAATTTATTCCCAAACTATCATTTTTCTACTTGGAAATTCCGATTACTTTTAGGAGATTACCGAGTAAACTCCAAAACTTCTCTTTTATGGCTCATACAACTGGCGGACGATTTGAACCTAATGCCTACCACTTACTACTACTCCAATGCATTCTACGCATTAAGGCAGGTATTCCACATACCAAGACCATAACTAGAGCAGACTGCGAGCTAATTGATGAGAAGACTAACCTAGGCCCCAAAGTAGTTCCAAAAATTTTTGGGCTTCAGTATCCTTCAGATAGTTCAGTAGATATTTTTTTCAATTTACAAGACAATGCTACTTTTTACAAAAAAACTATAGGTTCAACAAGATCAAAATTCTATGAAGATATAGCACCTGATTTTAGAGTTAATAACGAGATGAACATTAAGTCTCATATCCCCAAAACATATCCGTCCAATATAGAGTCCTCTCTACGTTATAAAATAGCTCAACTGGTTGAATACAAACTTAAAAATTCATCTTTGGCAACAAAAGACCAAATTGACGGAATGGATATATATTCAATTGCTGAAACTAAACCTATTTTGGAAGAGATACCAGAGAGACTCAAAATTTTTCTAAATACCCGTTGGTATATGTATCTATATTTCCCAGGGCGGAAAGACACACCACGTATCATACGTACAGTATTTAAAATTCATGACAATCCAAATAATGTTCAAACTGAGGCTCCTAAAAAAAGTGGAATAACAAACGATTACTCTTGTAGAATCAGGCTAGATAAAAGCGAACAAGTAATGATTGTTGATGGAAAAACCCTAAATGAAGGTGCTAGAGCTCTTCACATGATGATAGTCATTGGCAATCGAGAATCGCTCCCAGAAATAATGTTAGGAGAATATAATAATATCGAACCGACTGCAGCTCGTATTCATGCTATTCGTTTTGTTCTAGTTTATGCCGGAAATTCTGATGATAAAACTGATTTGATTCCAAGAGAATACTCCTATGACAGCCCCCATTGGGAGGAAATCTATGATCCCATAAAAGAATATATCAAAACTGGTAGACACAACTTCCGTATAACGCCTGAGGAAGCTATTTTCACATTAAGTGAGCTTGAAATACATCTTGGAAACATTAGAAGGCAGAGATATGAGAATAAAAACGCTCGGATCCAGCATAAGCTTAAAGTAGCCGTTTCTATGCCAAGGTACAACATAGATAACAAAACTTTTGAAAGTTACAGAAAGCCTATTGCAGCATTTATTAATCATCTAGAAAAGAAAACACAAGACTATGAACTCTCTGGCAGTGACTATTTTTTAAAAGAAAAAATTGAAAAGCTGCTTTATCCTCGTGATTTTGACTATCATATTCGCAGAGTCGATAATTGCGATATTCTTCTAGTTTTCTGCCCAACAGAAGAAATAGCATCAGAATGCGTAGCTGAATTAGCCTTAGCAATTCAATCATCAAAAGCAATCTATCTAATTGCACCAAACGAACAATGTGTTCCTAGAATTTACAGAAGAGGCAATCAACCAAGAAACCTGTTGAAAGAATACTATGGTGACTATGCAGATTTGAATACGCTTGACCAATACCTTATAGACTCTGCTCCCTACAGTGCCGAATCCGGTCTACTCAATTACAGAATCTTAAATCGACGGT
>JBCDHL010000035.1:0-9327 GCA_038750095.1 Chlamydiota bacterium | reverse complement strand
TTCCGCCTACCCGCGATTTTCTGGTAAGTAGAAATCCGAGAAAAACCCATTCAATTTATTTTTTCACGGGAGCTCCTGTGAAAACAACGATTGACTGGAAAATAAAAGATAAAAATAGTAATCCAAGTAGAGGATTACGATCGGTATAACCCCTTAGAGGAATTATGTCTGAATACTTCGAAAAATCTATTGAACTTCACCGAAAAACAAAAGGTAAATGGCAAATTTCTTCCAAGGTACCCATTGATAATAAACATGATCTTTCATTGGCATACACCCCAGGTGTTGCTGCTGTTTGTGAGGAGATAGCTAAAAATAAGAAGCAAGCATACGATCTCACCATGAAAAGTAATAGTGTTGCCATCATCTCTGATGGGACAGCTGTTTTGGGACTTGGAGACATTGGCCCTGAAGCATCTCTTCCTGTCATGGAAGGGAAAGCTGTTCTTTTTAAGAAATTTGCAGATATTGATGGTGTTCCTATTGTTATCAAAACCTCTTCGAATGACGAAATTATTAGAACTGTTAAGGCAATTTCACCAACATTTGGTGGAATAAACCTCGAAGATATTAAAGCTCCAAAATGCTTTGAGATTGAAGACGCTTTACAAGACATTGGAGTTCCTGTTTTTCATGACGATCAACATGGTACAGCCATTGTTCTTCTTGCTGCATTGATTAATGCGAGTAAGGTGATTGACAAACCTCTCGCAGAAATGAGTGTAGTTATCAATGGGGCGGGAGCGGCAGGAGTGGCGATTGCAAAACTTCTTAAATGTGTTGGACAGTCAAAGGATACATGTACACCTGTACGAAAAATTTATGTTTGCGACTCTAAAGGCATTATCAGCTCAAAGCGCCAAAACTTATACCCCTACAAACAAAAACTTTTGAAATTTACTAATCCCGATGATAAATCAGGCTCAGTTTTTGATGCTTTACAACATGCAGATGTTTTCATAGGAGTTTCTGTCGGGAATTTGTTGACGGGTGATAACATCCGCTGCATGAACAAAGACCCTATCATTATCGCAATGGCTAACCCAATTCCTGAAATCATGCCAGACAAGGCAAAAGCTGCTGGAGCAGCAGTAGTCGGAACAGGAAGAAGTGATTTTCCCAATCAAGTCAATAATGTATTAGCCTTTCCAGGAGTTTTCCGTGGAGCACTTGATGCAAAAGCAAAAAGAATCACTTCTGGAATGAAAATAGCAGCTGCTTACGCTTTAGCAGACTCTGTTGAACATCCCAATCCAGAACACATCCTACCGAATCCTTTAGATAAAAGCGTTGCTCCAAAAATCGCTGAGGCCGTCAAGAATGCTGCCGCTCGAGAAGGAGTTTCTGACCTTTAGTTTTCCAAGGATCACTTGGAAGCTGCTTTAACAATACGCTCACGAATACTTGCCCACAGATCGTTAACGGGGAAGTCCATATCGATCCAAGCATCAGTGACACCTTCTTCATCAAGCTTGCGGAAGGTGTGATACAAACGCCTTGCCACACTTTGTGGATCTTTAATGCTCCCTAATACCTTCAAGGTTTTATTTGGAGGATAATCTCTTTCAGAAAATCCTATCACGACAGGACAATACTCGGGAATATAAGTATCAAAGTGTAATCTCGCATTGGGTGCATAGTGGCGATACATTTGCCCGGGACAAAGAGGATTTTCAATAACCTGTGTGCTTGGCATTTCTGGCCAATACCCCAGAACTTTTTCGATCTGTTTAGGAGATATTCCACCAAGGCGACCAACCTTCCACACCTCACCATCGGCTATCAATACCGTTGATTCGATGCCGGTCTCACAACTCCCCCCATCCAATATGGGAAAATCTTCACCAAAATCGTGTTCTACGTGTTCAGCGATTGTTGACGAAGGTTTTCCGGAAAGATTTGCAGAAGGCATCACGATAGGTCCAACACCTGTAATGAGTTTCTGTACAAGAGGGTGGCTCGGCACACGAAAGGCCGCACTTCGCAGGTTTGCACGAATGATATCCGGAACAGCATCTTCGAGAACAGGAATGACTAAAGTTAAAGCTCCTGGCCAAAAAGCTTCTGCTAATCGATGAAAATCTTTAGGAAGATGATCTACAAACGCTTTGACTTGATCAATGTTAGCAAGGTGAGTGATGAGAGGGTTATTCGTCGGTCTATTTTTCAGGGTGAAGATTTTCTGGATTGCCTCGGGATGTTCAATCGACGCAGCAAGACCATAAACCGTCTCTGTAGGAGCAGCGACAACATCGCGTTCTTTGATCAATTGTATCGCTTTATCTATGGAAATACGCATGGGCACTACTTAAATAGTTTGATCACTTCTTTCAAGGCAGTGATAAACCCATCAACATCTTCTTTTGTGTTGTATAGACCAAAAGAGGCACGTGTTGTTGCCTCAATACCGAAGTGCTGCATCGTAGGTTGTGCACAGTGGTGACCAGTACGGACAGCTACTCCTCTCAGATCGAGCATAGTCCCAATATCGAGAGGGTGAACCCCTTGAACGATAAAGCTTAAAATCGCACCTTTTTCCTCGGCTGTACCGACGATCGTCACCTCATCGACTGCTTCCATTTCCTTGGTTGCGTATTCGAGAAGCTGATGCTCATGACGCGCAATATTTTCAAGACCTATTTTTTCGAGGTAATCTACTGCAACACCGAGCCCTATCACTTCAGTAATCATTGGTGTGCCAGCCTCAAATTTTAAAGGGAGATCGTTGTATGTCGTCTTTTCAAAAGAAACGATTTTGATCATATCACCACCACCTTGGTAGGGGGGCATTTGCTCCAGAAGTTCTTCTTTACCGTACAATACACCGACACCAGTAGGTCCGTAAAGTTTGTGTCCGGAAAAAGCATAGAAATCACAATTAAGATCGACAACATCAACGGCTATATGAGAAGCACCCTGAGCTCCATCGATGAGTACTTTTGCTCCTACCTCATGAGCCATATTAATAATCGTCTTGACAGGGTGAAGAGTTCCAAGGGAATTTGAAATGTGTCCCACAGCTACAATCTTCGTCTTGTCAGTAAGAAGTTTACCATACTCTTCTAGAATGAGCTCACCACGATCATTGGCGGGAATCACTTTAAGTAGAGCACCGCGATCTTCACACATGATCTGCCAAGGTACGATATTGGAGTGGTGCTCAATTTCTGAAATGATCACTTCATCACCAGGGTGGATAAAAGCCTTTCCAAATGAGTGAGCTACGAGGTTTATCGCCGCTGTGGTTCCTCTTGTGAAAATGATCTCTTCAGATTTTTTGGCACCGATAAAAGATTGTACCTTTTCACGTATTTTACAGTACTGGTCAGTCGAGTGGACAGCGAGTTCATAGACGGCACGATGCACGGTGCCGTAGTACTTTTCCTGAAAATCCTTCATCGCCTCAATGACTTGCACAGGCTTTTGCGCTGTTGCTGCAGTGTCTAAGTAAATCAGAGGTTTTCCATGCATCGTCTGGTTGAGCATCGGGAAATCTTTTCGGTACTTGGAAACCTCTAATTCTGACATTTGTCTAAACCCTATTTAAGCGATATAATTTTCTGCACGTAATTTAAGCTGATTGTGAAGTGAAGGTAAGTCGATCCTATCAATGACCTCCTTACAATAGCCATAAATCAGCATATTTTTTGCTTCGATATCAGAAAATCCGCGCGATTTCATGTAAAACAGCTGTTCTTCATCGAGACGACCTACGGTTGCACCATGTGAAGCTTTGACATCGTCGGCAAAAATTTCCAAATTAGGCTTACTGTCAGCATGCGAGCGTTCACTAAGAAGTAAGTTGTTATTCAACTGAAAAGCATCTGTTTGTTGGGCTGCTTGACGGACAAGGATTTTCCCTTCAAAACTTGAACGGCTAAAATCGCGAAGCACCCCCTTGAACATCTGTCTCGAACGACAGTTCGGAGCTTGATGGTCAATCAATACGTTTACATGAGATTCTCTTTTACCGTGAAGCATCCACACCCCATCAAGTTCAGCTTCAGCATTTTCCTGTAGCAGAGAAACTCTATAATCTTGGCGATAGGTCGTAGCACCATCATTTAGATTGACAGCTTTAAAATAACTGTCACGCTTCAAAGAAGCTCGGATCGCATCGAAATACCACGAACTTTCACACTGATCAAGTGCTGATTGCGTATAGGTCACCCTCGCATTTTCATCGACAGAAAAGTCTGCTAATTGGTTAACGTGGTACTGATCACCTCGAGCACAGACATTAGTGCAGTAAATGTTAACTTCTGATCCCCTTCCAGCAAACACTTGTAGCCTTGGTGTAAGGAAAGCGTGACTTTCAGGGGTATCTACCAAGTGAATCACTTGTAAAGGGACATCGACCTGAGTGTTCGGAGGTATGTATAGAAATAGGCTGTCCTTATGAAGAGCTGTATTGACAGCTGCAAAAGGATCTGTCTCCTCTTTAACAGTACGATTCCAATGATTGTTCAAAAAAGCGCTATAGGTACGAGACGCCTTTTTGAGGTCTGTAACGACAACTTTTGAAGGAACACCATCTCGACAGCTGAGATCCTCGCGATAATGGCCGTTCACAATAACAAGGTACGATTGCTGACACTCTTCTAATACATGATTGCGTATCTGATCATAAGAAATATCGACATGGGACGGCAAAGTATACTCTTTGGAAAATAGCTGCCGCAAACGAATGTATTGAAATACCTCGTTACGCTTGGTTGGCAATCCCAGATCGAGAAAGTGATTCCAAGCATTGGTACGTACCTTCGATAACATATCGTCTTGATGCGTCGCTTGATAAAAACTCTCGAGCATCTGACGGAATTTTTCTCCTTGAGACTCTTGCTGGGTCATCATTCTGCGATGCCCTCCTCAATTTCGTCATGCGTTACGATCCAGTCGTATCCTTTCTCTTCGAGTTCGAGAGCAAGTTCTGGACCACCGGATTGAACGATCTGACCATCCAACATCACGTGAACGAATTGTGGTTGGATATAATTTAGAAGTCTTTGATAGTGAGTAATCAAAACCAAACCAACATCCTGACTCATCATTTTTTTGACGCCACAAGCGACAACGCGCATCGCATCGATATCGAGTCCGGAATCTGTTTCATCCAAGATGGAAAGCTGCGGTTTGAGAATAGCCATCTGAAGAACTTCATTCCGCTTTTTCTCACCACCAGAAAAACCTTCGTTAAGATTTCTGTACATGAACTCGGCCTTGATATCCATTTTGTTCATGACATCGATCAAGATTTTTTCGAAATCGTCACGTGAGACCTCTTTTTCACCATTTGCTTTTAACTGGGCGTTGTAGGCCGTCTCTAGGAAACGAATGTTGGTAACACCTGGAATTTCTACAGGGTATTGAAACCCCATAAAGACTCCTGCGTGGCTACGCTCTTCAGGCTCTAGATCAAAAAGGTTTTCCCCTTTGTACCACACTTCACCACTAGTTACCTCATAAGCGGGGTGTCCTGCAATGACTTTTGCTAGTGTTGATTTACCTGCACCGTTTGGTCCCATAATCGCATGGATTTCACCTGGGTAAACAGTCAAACTAAAGTTGTTGATAATTTGAGTACCTTCGACAGTAGCCGACAGATTTTTAATTTCAATGATGGGCTGTTTTGTATTCATCGTATGTTATCCTACGGAGTGTTCTAATTTGAGAGTTAAAAGTTTTTGAGCTTCTGTAGCAAATTCTAAGGGAAGCTCGCGAATCACTTCTTTACAGAAACCATTGACGATCATGTTGATACAATCTTCCTCTGGAATACCCCTGGAACGGAGGTAAAAAAGTTGTTCTTCATTCATCTTAGAAGTTGATGCTTCGTGCTCCACCTCACTATTATTGTTCCCAACTTCAATATAGGGGAAAGTGTTAGCAGAACATTGATCTCCAACGAGCATCGAATCGCATTGCGTATAGTTTCGTGCCCCTTCAGCTTTTGGAGAGACCATAACAAGACCACGGTACGAATTGGATGAGTCGTCGGCGGAAATTCCTTTAGAAATGATCGTCGAACGTGTATTTTTTCCTATATGGATCATTTTTGTGCCGGTATCTGCTTGCATATGTCCATTTGTCAGGGCTACAGAATAAAATTCACCTGTAGAATTGTCCCCTTGAAGGATACAGCTTGGGTATTTCCAAGTGATTGCGGCACCAACTTCGACCTGTGTCCATGAGATTTTAGAATTCCTTCCAGCACATTTCCCTCTTTTAGTGACGAAATTATAGACGCCACCCTTCCCTGTTTTAGGATCACCGGAATACCAGTTTTGTACAGTCGCGTATTTAATTTCTGCGTCATCCAAAGCTACCAATTCAACAACAGCTGCGTGAAGTTGATTGGTTGAGAATGCGGGAGCAGTACACCCTTCAAGGTAACTAACGAATGATCCCTCTTCAGCAATGATCAGTGTTCGCTCAAATTGCCCCGACTCTTCATCGTTGATACGGAAGTAAGTGGAGAGTTCCATGGGGCAATGAACCCCTTTTGGAACGTAAACGAACGATCCGTCACTAAAAACTGCAGAGTTCAGAGCTGCGAAGTAGTTATCACCAATTGGAACAACAGAGCCTAAGTATTTTTCTACCAATTCGGGGTAGTCGTGAATTGCTTCGGAAATCGAGCATAATACGACACCAGCCTCTTCAAGTTTTTTCTTAAATGTCGTTCCGATCGAGACAGAGTCAAAAACCATGTCAACGGCAACGTTCGTTAAACGTTTTTGTTCGTCGATAGGAATACCGAGCTTTTCAAAAGTTCGTAAAATCTCAGGATCAGCATCTTCTAGGCTGTTTAATGTACCCTTCTTTTTAGGTGCCGAGTAATAAGTGATATCTTGATAGTCGATGGGAGGATGATTCACATTTGCCCATTTAGGCTCTTCCATTTCCTTCCATTTACGGTAAGCCTTAAGGCGAAATTCGAGCAAAAAGTCAGGCTCGTTCTTTTTTTTCGATATTTCACGGATGATCTCTTCGTTGAGCCCTTTTTCCAGGCGTTCCATTTCTACATCCGTAACGAACCCGTATTTATACTCCGAACCGCTATAGGCAGTCTCTGTACTCATTCTATTACTCCGATAGGTTAAGATTAGACAAAATTATATCTCTTATAGGCATTATGAGCATCAAAAAAATGCACAAAATAGAAGAGTTTTTTTAAAAAAACCAGACCTCTACAATAATATTATACAATATTTCAAACATTAACGGTATATACTCACCCAATTAATTAAGAGTTTTTTGAATGAATTTCCTGATGTCATCATTAAGCTTCACCAACGAAGGTTTATGAATATACATCATATGACCAGCATCATAATACTTCATCATCACATTCTCTCTTAACGACGGGTCAAGGTTTAGGTGATTAAAGGTGTATTCAGTAGCAAAAAATGGGGTTGCTAAATCGTAGTATCCATTCGCAACAAATACTTTTAGCTGGGTATTTTTTGACATGACATCACGAAGACCATTAGCAACATTGAGATATTCATTTGAAGCCTTCCAGTCCCAAGGAAAAACGTTGGCAAGTATCTCATACTTCTCGTCTTGCTCCCAACCCAAAACAGTCCGGACGTAGTGATTAAATGTCGCAGTAAAAAGTCCGAAGACAACCTCAGCGCTTGGATCGGTCATCGCTTTTTCAGCTAAAGGGTTGATATCCACACCTATGTAACGGCTATCAAACCTACCGACATTGCGTTTTTTACCGCGCATTAGCTGCTTACGAAACTGGAAAGAATTGACTCTTAAATCTGCATCACCAATGTACGATTGCGAGAGCCCTGTGTAATCGCTCAACTTTTTCTCTATTTCCTGTCTTTCGTTAGCATCGAGTTGATCACCTTGTAAGAGAGCAGATGCGTACTGTCCAAGAGCGAATGTTTCCGACTCTTTCACCACCTCTTTCAGAGATTTTTTCTGAAGTTCAGGCTTCAAAAGTTGATGATAGTGTGCTGTAGCGGCATAAGTAGGAAGAAAAAGAACATAAGGTAAATCATTGCCACGACCGAAATCGCGCATTGTCTGAAAATCTAGAACGGATGAGACAAGTAAAATACCGTTTACATACATAAAGTATTCGTCATGGAGCTCCGATGCTAATCCTGCAGCGCGAGTTGTTCCATAGCTTTCTCCCGCGATAAATTTTGGTGACTCCCACCGTTCATATTTTGTGACGAAAAGGCGAATGAATTCAGCGACAGATTTGATATCTTCGTCAACACCATGGAACTGTTTCGGATCTTCCCCTTTTGCTGGCCTGCTATAACCAGTGGAGACTGGGTCGATAAAGACGAGGTCTGTGATATCAAGGATCGAATGTGGATTATCCTCTAGACGATACGGAGGCTCTGAATCACCATTTTCTTTAACCACCACTTTCTGCGGACCAAATGCTCCCAAGTGAAGCCACACCGATGAAGAACCAGGGCCTCCGTTAAAGCAAAAAGTGATGGGACGGGATGAGGAATCTTCCACCCCCTCTTTGAGGTATGCTGTATAAAAAAAGCTTGCTTTTTCATCGTCACCATCTTTCAAAATAATTGTACCCGCAACGGAAGTGTACTTTATTGGTTTCCCCTGAATGGTAATGGAGTGTTTCTTTTCTACCGTTTTTTCTTTGGGAGGCTTCTTGTTGCTCTCATCATCTTTCTTCTCTTCTTTAGCAGAAATTGCGAAGGTGGCAACAATACATAGTAGGGTAAATAGCACAAATTTTATTTTCATCATTCCTCCGACGTGGCATCGGTCCATAATGTAACAAATCGGCCTAATTATTCAAAAAGGGAAAATTCAGACGGTTGCAACATTATACGACGATCAAGTATTATTTTATTCAAATCTGAATTGAGGCTCTTATGAAGCTCTTCAATTGATGATATACCGATCGTGATTCAAAATTCCAAATTTTGAAACACGATCGGTATGAAGGCCGAAGGCCAGATATGTATTGAGCCCAGGTTGGAATCATGGAGCTTGCGACCGAATGGAGGCCTGGGTTATGTATCGACAAAAAAATTGAGGGCTGAAAGTCTGGCATAAAATTCAGTCCCAAAGGCATTTTTCTTCATATTTTATTTTTTACGGTCTATAATTAGGTGGAGAAACACTCTGGTTGTATGCCAGGCTTACAGCCTTCAATTTCATTCGGTACATAACCCAGGCCTCCATTCGGTCGCAAGCTCCCTCATTCCAACCCATACCTTACCACATAAAATGTAAATAAAATTTTCACCCAAAACTTCTATATGCAGCCCAACCTTTTGCACACTCTGTCATTTTCTGTAACCCACTCCACATTACCCTGGG
>JBCDHL010000034.1:0-9331 GCA_038750095.1 Chlamydiota bacterium | reverse complement strand
TTTCCTTTTTCTTACAAAATGTTATCAATCGTTTCTACCCCAATCGGCAACTTAAAAGATATTAGTTACAGAGCAGTAGACACCTTAAAAAGCTGCGATGTTATTCTCTGCGAGGACACACGCCACAGCAAACGTCTTCTCCAACATTATCAGATTGACACACCTACAAAAAGTTACCATCAATTCAACGAAGCAAGAGAATGCGAAGCGATTATCAAAGGGATCAAAAGTGGAAAACATTACTGCCTGGTCTCTGATGCCGGAACTCCGACGATCTCCGACCCTGGCTACCGACTTGTTAGAGCCTGCATTAAAGCAGGAATTGATATAGACTCTGTTCCAGGCCCCTGTGCAGCGATTCTTTCTTTAACATTATCAGGACTCAGTACAGATCGATTTCAGTTTATCGGCTTCCTTCCTAAAAAAGAGTCTGCCGTTAGAAAAGAGCTCTTTAACCTCCTATACTATTCTGGAACAAGTATTTGCTATGAATCACCTAAACGTCTGATAAAGTTGATAAAAATCATTCAAAAAATCGACCCAGATCGCTCAATAGTTATTGCACGTGAACTCACCAAGAGATTTCAAGAAATTTTAAGAGGTAATCCAGAAGACATTCTCACCCATTTTAAGGAAAAAGAAGTCAAAGGAGAAATCGTTATACTCATTGGTCACAACATTGCTTTTGATTTGAACCATTGGCGAAAAAAACCTCTTGAAGAAACTCTGAAAGGTCTCCAAGAAACATTCGACCTTTCTCGAATGGAAGCCATCAAGACACTTGCCGCCCTCAGAGAGCAATCTAAACGCGAAATCTACAAACAGATAGAAACACGATCCGTATGAGCCACCCCCCTCCCCTTTTTTTCGGGGAGCCACCCAAAAAGTTATTTTTTTCATTTACAAGAACGCGAAATTCAAGTATCACTTAAATTTTTATATGCTTTTCGTTTAATACGATATCCACAGACTACAGTCTGATAAACGGCATCGACAATACGCTAAGCAGCAAATTATGAAACTTTAACACGGAAAAACAGAACTAATTAGGAGCATCCTATGAAAATCCGCAATATTGGAGCACTTTTGTGCGCCGGGGTGGCAGTGTTTACGTTGCAAAGTAAACCTGCAGAAGCCCTTCTAGCCGGTGTAAAAACAACCGGTATGGCTGCCACATCAGTAGCTTACCCCATAGACGCATTTGCAGGCGTGTACAACCCTGCTGGTATAACCCTTCTCTGTGATCGACTTGACTCAGGAGTTTCATGGGTACAAACTTACGGACGTGGTAAAGTCCGCGATCTCCCTCAGTATCCAGACAATCTTCTCGTTTTTACTGGTGGAGTACAACCCTCAACATTAAACCAATCCTATAATGGGGCAAAAACGGCCGATATTTATGTTCCAGAGTTTGGTGTTAAAAAAGGTTTCTGTTTAAACCTTTGCAGAACAAATGTTGAGGCTGCAACATCTCTAATTGTTCATAACCGTAACGACTTAAAAACGACTTACGGCAGACCCTTCGATCTTTTTGGAACCTCTCCGTTAGGTCTTGAGTACATTCACCAACAGGCAGCACTGGTTTTTGCAGCACGATTCTGCGAAATGCACTCCATAGGAGTATCTGCTGTCTACAACCTACAACGATTAAAAATTAACGGACTAGAAAAGTTTGCCAATGGCTTCTTTTCTATTCATCCGGAGGATACCACAAATCGTGGATACAACTACTCAAACGGTTGGGGTGTGATCCTTGGTTACCTATTCGAGCTTAAGTGCCTCAAAGCTGGATTTTCTTGGGCTCCACGAACTAAAATGAATAAATTCATGAAGTATCGTGGTTTCGTTGCTGAAGAAGGTCAGTTTGATATTCCTGAAAGATATACTGCGGGTATTTCTTATCAGTTCACGCCTTGCCTAGCGGCAGCATTTGACTATGAGTATATCAAGTGGAGAGGAATCGCTCAATTACGTAACCCCACCTTCCCTAACCTGGATGATGCAGGTAACATTGGTCCTGCTGGTCCCAACTTTGCCACTTTTGCGCTTGGCGGTCCACTCGGCCCTGGTTTTGGATTTGACAATCAGTCTTTCTACAGGTTCGGGGTAGAGTACAAGTTGAATCAGTGCTTCACAGTACGCGCTGGATTCCGTCACTCACCGACAGTTATTGACCCTAAATTCACAGCTGTTAACCTCCTAACTTTGGATTTGATGGAGAATGTTGTTACATTTGGAGGAACATGGAGGCTCAATAGGTGTCACGAACTCTCTTTCTTCTATGGACTAGGGATGACGAAAAAACTTCGCGGAAAAGAATCAATCCCAAGAACGATTCCACAACCGTTTGAAGTCGGTGGTAACGTTGTCGCTCGTGTAGATGTGCCGATCAACGCTGTGGTTAATGAGGCTGGGACAGCACTCACTGACGAACGTGCAAACGGTGAAGTTGACATCAAGCAACGCCGTGTGGCATTAGGTGTTTCTTGGGGTTGGTATTTCTAAGAATTCCCTGAGATCCAAACTAGATAAACCTTTCACTCGATTGAGTGAAGGGTTTTTTTTTGCCAAAATATATCGATCGATTCAAAATTTACATTTCATATTAAAATTATCTTTCTCTATTTACAAGAATTCAACAGATCCCATATTCTTATTGCACGGAGATTAAAAGATATGAATGAACAGCATGATTCAAACAAAGATTTACAATCCATCTTACACCCGTACCTTTTTGTTCTAAAGGAGGGTGTTGACATCGAGAATGATTATCTCGATTACTCTCTGCTAATGCTTCATGTAAGCTCAACTGAAGTGATCCATTCACCTGGTTCAAGTAAAGTAATGAGCTTCTTGCCAACGGCTCTTATCATAAGCGAACAGGTCGCGTCCGATAACAATCAAGCCAACCAACCTGAGCCTTCAATCTTTTAAAGCTCATTTAGCAATCCATCAACCTATTTGCTAACATCGCTCACAAAAGAGTTGCAGATATAACTCACGTACATTACAATTTTAACTTCTGTCAAAATTAACAATATCAAGAGACAAAACAGGGAGAACCGAAATATGTCCACTTCTGCTAAAGAAATTATTTTCGAAGAAGAAGCTAGAGAGTACCTCCGAAAAGGAATCAAACAGTTGGCGGATGTCGCTGCATGCACACTTGGTCCAAAAGGTCGTAATGTAGGGCTCGAAAAAGCTTGGGGTGCACCCAGTATCACTAATGATGGAAGCAGTATTGTTAGAGATATCGAACTTGTAAACCAATACGAAAACATGGGTGTTTCCATGGCGAAAGAGGTTGTGGAAAAAATCAAAGAGAAGTGTGGTGATGGAACTACTACTGGAACGCTACTTCTTAATGCTCTTGTAGAATCTGGTGTCAAGCACATCACATCCGGAATCAGCCCAATATCCCTTAAACGTGGGATTGATAAAGCTGTCGAGGCAATCATCAAAGAATTAGAAAGCCAGTCTGTAAAAATCCAGGGTTCGGAAATGATCCGTAATATCGCGACAGTTTCTGCTAGTGGTAACAAAGAGATTGGCGATCTTATCACGGAAGCAATGGATAAAGTAGGCGAGTCTGGAGTGATCACCATTGAAGAGGGTAAAGGTACTAAGACAACAATCGAGCTTGTTGAAGGAATGCAGTTTGACCGAGGCTATCTTAGCCCGTACTTCTGCACAAATAACGAGAAAATGGTTGTTGAACTTTCCAACCCCAAAATTTTGTTAACAGACAAGAAAATCTCCAATGTTCATGATATTCTCTCAACACTTCAAAGTGCTGCCACATCTGGCCAAGAGCTTTTAATTATTGCGGAAGATATCGAAGGCGATGCCCTTTCAACACTTGTCGTCAACAAACTACGCGGCACGCTTAAAGTTTGTGCAGTGAAAGCTCCTGGTTTCGGCGATCGAAGAAAAGCGATGCTTGAAGATATTGCTGCCCTAACAGGCGGAACTGTAGCGACGGAAGATACAGGTGCTAACCTAAAAGAACTTCCACCGGAAATGTTGGGCTCTGCTGAAAAAATCGTAGTCAGCAAAGAAGCGACAACCATTGTTAATGGTTCTGGCGATGCTGCAAGTATCAATGCACGAGTTAAGCAAATTGAGTCCGAGATCGAAGCTTGTACAAGTCAATATGATAAAGAGAAACTTCAAGAGCGCCGTGCAAAACTTTCTGGTGGCGTCGCTGTGATTCAAGTTGGTGCAGCAACCGAACCAGAAATGAAACAAAAAAAGCAAATGTTTGAGGATAGTTTAAATTCAACACGTGCAGCCCAAGAGCTCGGTATTGTACCTGGCGGTGGCGTAGCTCTACTACGTGCAAGCCTTGTAGCCAAACTACTAAATCTTTCTCATGAGGAGACTGCGGGTGTTGAAGTAGTTATTAAAGCATGTCAAGCACTTATCAAGCAAATTGCTGTCAATGCAGGCCATGATGGATCCGTTATATTAACCGAAACTCTCCATACCAAAGATCCTAACTTTGGGTTTAATGCACGTACAGAAAAGATTGAAAATCTGATGGAAGCTGGTGTGATCGATCCTGTAAAAGTCGTAATCACTGCTTTAATACATGCTTCTTCTGCTGCAGGTATCGTTCTGATTTCTGAAGCGTTGATTGCAGATGCACCTGAAGATGAAAGTGAGTAACCTTTTTTTACTTTTCTAAGTGGAAGCGAAAAATAGGACTATCCACGAAACCCTTTTAGCCTAGGTCGTAAGATACCTAGGCTTTTTTTTATACCGATCGTGTTTCAAAATTTGGCATGGTCCAATCCAAGGTAAGATTTTTCGTGTTCTTGTTTGAGACCGAAATTCGCAATACTTTTCGGTTCACCGCAAAACTGTGTACCCTGTCATTTCCATTCCCCTTTTTCTCTCCCTAATCTCATTGTGTGGTCTGTGATAAAAATCTAGAAAACAACCTACAAATTCTTTCAATATGTACAAAGTCGAGTTAAAGGAATGAGTTTTTACCAGAGAGCACAATGAGATCAGAGAGAAAAAGAGCACAGGCACAGGCAGGGGATTACAGTTTCGAAAAAAGTCTACTTTTTTTTACCTTTCCATTTCGTAAATGATCTGTTAAAATGACCCTTTAGTAGACACCTTCTGATAGAGAAAGTTTTGAGATCAAGCCACCAACGCAAACGTACCCCGGTCACCTCATATCACGAAAATGACTCCCTTCTGCTACAGTTCATTCTTTCAGAGTTTCTCTTAGTATATAGAGAGGTGAAAAATCTAGGCAGACATTTTGAAGAGTTGGAATCATTTACTGCTAAAAAGCGTCCCAAACAACAACGACAGGAGGCTCTTTTTCAACTTATCTCCTCTTTAGAAACCCTTTCAGGGGCATCTCATGATACGATGCGTCTTTTCTCTTGGGGACAAGAGGACGGGATTCTCCATAAGTTTAACTCCTATGCAGCCCTATTCTCGAGACGATCTGCTCCAGAGGGAAAAAATGAACAATATTTTTACCGTGCCATCAACCAAAGTCTCCTTATTTCAATCCAGCTTCACGACCTCGCTCTTACCATCGCTGAACTTCCCTCTTCTAAATGGAAAGAGTTAATCGAGGAAATCGGTCAACTCGAAGGGAAAATCGTTTCTAATACAGAAAAATTTTCAAAACTGCTATTTAAAATTATCCAAAGATTTTCGAATGATGAGAACGTTATCTTTTTTCTTTTAAGGCACAGCAAAGAATTCGACGAGTTATTTTGCCCAGGACATGTAAAGCGGCTACTAACTAAGGTGAGCCAAGGTTCTCTTGCTGATTTAGAGAAAAGTCTGATAAAAAAATACTGTAAAAGAGGGTTCACTCAGCTAGAGCCCATCATTATTGAAAAATTTGAAAGTTTAACAAACGTATGACCTCACACCAACAAGAATACCGCAAACTACTCTCCCTTACTCAAAGCTTTCTCTTGACTGAGTTCAAGAGTCGACAACTCCTTTTTACAGATCCTGAAACCTACGAATACTTCAAGCAATACCAACCCAAGGCCCCCCTCCCTAAAAAGGCGCCACCTCAAACACAACAACAGTTACAACAACCCAAATTTCAGCCACCACCTCAACAGCAGAAAAAGACAGCAACACCACCGAAGCAGCAACCTGCTCAAGCACCATCTCCTCCCCTAACAAAGCAGAATCAACATGCTGCAAAAACTACTGGAACAGCCACTGCCCAATCGACTACTAAAGAGACTCCCCCCGCAAGTATAAAAGGGCAACACTTCGACCTCAAGTTGGAACCAATTACTGAGGTTAAAGAGATCGAGCTATCATCGATCAAAAAAGATTTCGAGAAGCAATTCCCCGATAAACAGCTGATTTCTCAACCGCCCGATGATTCGGTTGCTAAAAAAGTGGGGCAACAGTGGAAGCAGGCAGCTAAGACTCCTGAAGTAGTGATCTTATCTTTTCATGAACATCCAGATAGGCAGGCCTTTCTACAAAACATGAAGACGGCCATTAGCCAGAGGCTAGCACCCTGCGTTATTTACTCTGCTCAAACAATTGAAAGTAAAAACGCTTGGGATAAACTGTTTAATATGGAAGGTTTAAGACTCATCGTTACAACAGATTACGGAATGTACTCAATGCCAGGTTTGATGCGCTACTACAGAGAGTCTCCCGAAAAATCCCAACGTTACTTGGGTGGAGTTCCTGTTCTCCTCCTAACAGACATCGCGCTTTATCTTAAGCAGCCACAATTGAAGTCTGCCTTGTGGCAAGCACTTTGTAAGATGTTACCTGTACCACAGTAAGAGGTTTTTGTGGCTAAAACGAATTACGATCTTTTTGCATCGGTTATCTTAGAGGTCAATATCAGTAAAACTCTCGATTATGGCGTTCCAAAAGAATTTGTGGGAAAACTGAAGCCGGGCATGAAAGTGACTGTTCCATTACGCGGTAGGCCACAGGTTGGTTTCATTCATGAGCTGAAACGAACGACCGATTTCGTTCCGGTGCAGCCCATTAAAGAATTATCATCGTCTGATAAATTAATCACCAAAGAAGTTTTCGAAATTGCTCTGTGGATGGCACGTTACTATTGTACTGCTTTGAATAAAGTTCTTAAGGCTATTTTACCCTCAAGTATCCGCAAAGATGGGCAACATAAACAACAGTTAACAGTTTCACGTAACAAAACTCGCGATGAACTTGCCAGCTACTGTAGCTCTATAAGGAATCGCTATCCGAAGCAAGCGGAAGTACTCGATGCCATGCTTAAAGTGCAGAAGAATATTCTGCTAACAGAGCTGATGGAGATAGCTGGATGTCATCGAGGGCCAATCAATACGCTCACAAAAAATGGATATCTATCCATAGATACCGTTCGGGTTGACCGCTCCCCTTTAGAAGGCGCCGAATACTTCAAAACGAAACCGAAAAATCTCAATCCGGCACAAGCCGAAGCTTTAGCATCCGTCGTTGCAAGTCTCGAAGCTAGTAAATTCGAAACGCACTTACTCTATGGTGTTACTGGAAGTGGAAAAACTGAAGTTTACCTCCAAGCCATCCAACGAGCTCTGGAGTTAAATAAAGGAACGATTATGCTTGTTCCCGAAATATCCTTGACCCCACAAACCGTCGAAAGGTTTCGTAGTCGATTTGAAGGGCAAATAGCCATTCTCCATCACAGGTTGAGTCAAGGAGAGCGGTTTGATGAGTGGCATAAAATAAAGGATGGCCGCGCAAAAATTGTTATTGGAGCCCGTTCAGCAATTTTTTGTCCACTACCAGACGTCGGGCTCATCATTGTCGATGAAGAACATGAGGCCTCCTATAAACAGTCGGAGGAAGCCCCATGCTACAACGGACGTGATGTTGCTGTCATGCGGGGGTATAAATCACAAGCCAGTGTCATTCTTGGAAGTGCGACTCCCTCACTCGAGAGCTTTTATAATGCTAAAGTAGGCAAATACACACTAAGTAAGCTCGACAACCGCGCTGACAATGCTTATAAACCCAAAGTTAAAATCGTCGATATGAAACAGGAGTATGCCAAGGCGAAAGGGTTTACTAACTTTTGTGAAGAACTTCTGGATGGGATCAAAAGACGTCAAGAGCTCGGAGAGCAAACCATTCTCTTTCTTAATCGCCGCGGTTACCACACAGTATTGATGTGCCAATCCTGTGGCGAAGCTGTGCGCTGTGAACATTGCGATGTGTCATTAACCTATCACAAAACCACTTCGATACTCGCCTGTCACCTCTGTGGATATCAACGCCCGAAGCCCTCATCTTGCCCAAAGTGTAAAAGCCCGGAAACGATGCAGTTTAAAGGAGTGGGAACTGAGCAGGTTGAAAAATCTCTCTACGCAATTTTTCCTGATATACGTGTGATTCGGCTCGATGCTGATACCACAAGGCATAAAGGTAGCCACCAAAAACTTCTCCGTGAGTTCGGAACAGGTAAAGCTGATGTTTTAATTGGCACGCAGATGGTCGCCAAAGGGTTACACTTCCCTCAAGTCACCCTCGTTGGAGTGCTCAACAGTGACGCTACGTTAAACATGCCCGACTTTCGTGCTTCTGAAACTGTGTTTCAACTCATCACACAAGTTTCTGGTAGGTCAGGTAGAGGCAGCCTACCTGGAGAGGTGATCATTCAAACATGCATGCCAGAAAACAAAACAATTCAGCTTGCTGCTGAGCAGGATTACGATGCCTTCTATAAAGAAGAGATGGTCAGTCGCGACTACTTCAATTACCCCCCCTTCCAAAGGCTTGTAAAAGTTTGCTTCTCGGGAACGAATCAAGAGGTTACCCACAGGTTTGCTTTACGTTGGGGTCAATTGTTGGTCAATGGCTTACCCCAGGATTTTGAAGTTTACCCAGTAGTGGCAAGTGGGTATGCAAAAGTAAAGGACCGATTTCGTTATCACCTACTCATTAGAGGGCCTAGTGTTAATCCAATTAATCATACTCTCACTAAAGTTGCTGAACATTTGAAGAAACCTAAAGACATAAAAGTTTTATTTGATATTGATACTCTCAGCACATATTTTTGAGTACACTTGAGTATAGAAAAAAAATATTTGGAATACTAAACTGGTCATTCATCTAAGAATGAACATTTAAGGAAGTATCCTATGAACCTCATTGAAAAATTTAAGAATTCCGACTCAAAAACAAAAAGTTTCATTTTTAACTGTCTTATTTATGGTTTAATCATAATTGTCGCCACTGTATACTGTTTTGTGAGGTTATACTGAAGAGAATTGGAAATTACACTTGATAACCATTCTTTTTGTCTCTAACTGTGTGCTCGATCTTGAAAACTTGTCTAAGTTGG
>JBCDHL010000033.1:0-9400 GCA_038750095.1 Chlamydiota bacterium | reverse complement strand
GGACTGTGAGAGAGCCACTATAATGAATTTAATGCATCTATACCAATCGTGTTTCAAAATTTGGGCACGGTTCAAACCAAGGTAACATTTTTCATGTCCGTGTCTGAGACCGAAATTCGCGATACTTTTCTGACTTTGTGTTCGATCTTGATAACTTGCCTAAGTTGGCTGCGATCTCCACACTTCGTCAGAAGCAAAAAACTCTGACTATCAAGCATAATTTCCAATATCATTCAATATAACTCTACCCATCATGAATAGACTGTTTTACTTTTTGTAGGTAAGCCATAATAAAGCGATCTTCAGGATAATTTACCTCTTTTGATCCGTGTAACCCCCTTCCTACAATGGAGAGTTGCTCCATAAATGCGATGACTGCTAGCTGTTCTTGAAAGGTTAATTGTTCGAAACGACTATAAAAAAGCTTCATATCCTTTTCTTCTAGGTGAAACTCTCCACGCATTAGCTTCCATTTGATGCGTTCCCACCTCAAAGCCTCTTCGATTTCACTCTTCTGCTTAGAGATTCCTCCATCTTTGCTTCCAAGTCCACAGCGCTCAATGACCCCATTAGAAACAGACCATATTTCGATGTGCCGAGATCGATTGGGCTTGGTGGAAATAAAACGCTTACGATCCTTCTGCATTAACTCCTCCCAATAAGCCAGGTCGTCACTGCTCCCAAGCACCGTATGTAAATTAGTATTGCCTTCTGGTCCAACTTCTTCTATTACCAAGAAACGTTCAATAGGAGCTTGCGCCAAATTAAATGCTCCATTGATCGGGTTTGATCGCTCTGACCAAAAGTTGGGGCTGACGTGTGATTGAGTGACAACATCAGATGGGTTACGATGAAAAAAGGCATCTACCTCCTGAGTATAGCGCTCTCCCAAAGTTTTTCGCGCTTGAGTGTGAATACTTCGGATCGGTCCCTGACCTTTAGATAGACGGCTGAGACATTTTGAGAATGCTCCTTTTCCACAGGCAAGATAGGTTTCCCAATTCATCTCTGAATATTTTCTAGGTAAGACATCAAGGAAAATATCATTCGGGTGAGAGTTTTCATGTTTGTACTTTACTCCAGCACTATGGTCAACAGCATGAGGATTTTGTAGCTTTCGGGTCTGCCGGCTGACCACCTTGGGGTTGTAGAGATCCATCACATAAAGTGCTGCGGGGTAGAATCCAAGAGAGAGAACATTACGCGTTATCATCCATACTTGGCCTTTGAGTTTCTTTCCCCTTGCTTCATCTATGAATTGTTGATCTCGGATATCACCATAGACCTTTAAGTCTTGTGCATGACGCCCAACAGTTTCTTGATAGATTTGATTGTAGCGTCCAATGCGAAATTCTTCACTACTGAGTTCATAAAGTCCAAAGGCTTCCACTTTTTTTTCTTCCGCTTCTTTTGATCTGTCTACTTGAATACCGGGCAACCAAGCATCGCAGAATATGTCAGCACCAGGAGCAGAAGGGTATTCTTCGGAGATTCGATCATGAACGTGAGCGGGTTCTAACCGTTGAATTGCCTGAGAAGCTACAGCAGCTCCTTCGGCTTGCGCTTGCGCTTCCTCAGCCGCGACTCCTTCTGCTTGCGCTTCGACGGCTTGTTGCCGTTGGATGGCACCGATCTTCTCTGGAAGGTCTCCATTTTTTATGAGATTTGCAATTAGGTCCGGCATTCCCTGTAGAGCTCTTTCAATTCTCTCGACTTCAAGTTTGGTATAGATTTGCGCGCTTTTTCCTTTTTCAAAGACAACTCTAGCAGCCTTTACCTCTTTTAACAAACATTTGAGAGTGTCACGTTCTGGTTGTGCTGTGCCATACAACTCTTCGAGGGAAGCTAAGCTGTTTTGGATAAATATATCTCGAAGTTGCTGGAAAAATTCTACTTGATCTTCGGGTTGACTAGAAACCAAACCGTGGATCATGGGTCCAAGAGCGATTGCTTCGATTTGTTGCTGGAGTGCGGCATAGTTCCTTTGCTGGCGTTCCCCCCTCTGGACTCTATCTGTATGTGAAAGAATTCTGTCGATGGTCTTTTCTTCCGGCTGCACCGAAAGTTGACCGAGCATCGCGTCATTTAAGAAAAGGGTAAGAGTTTGTTCTTCCGCTAGCTTACGCTCACGTCCAACTGCTTGGAACAAAGTATCACTTCCCATATCAGCAGCGATGGTAAATATTGCGTTGGCTCGTTCAGGGAGCACAAAGTCTGCACCAAATAAATGGGCTTTATCGCAGTAGCAGATGCGCCGGTTGATAGGAATCGTTGTGAGGGCAAGAGGTTGTGGGTCAGGATTATCGAGAGTGATAACTTTAATTTCGTCTCCATCAAAAAACTCCACCCCCTCAATCTTTCGTCCAGCTTTATGTGCTGAGCAAAGAATACTTTGGGCAACATCCTTTGGTTGGATGCCTTTTAGATAGGCACCTGCATCTACCACCATAAAAGTGTCTGCACTGCCAGCAACTTCCTTGCAAATATTTGTGAGATACCCTTGCGCATCAGGCGCTTGTACATGCTTACAGTCTTCGTTACCTATTTTTAATTGTAAGGTACCTCGCACTTTTTCTTCACTTTCAATATCGCGGGTGAACAGCACCTCTTGGGCATACATGGTTGCCGCTCCTGGTGTAGCGCTAAGGTGGATAATCGTACCTAAGAGGGTTCTTTGGGTCTGCGGATTACTGCTGAGTGTTTTTTCATAGTACTGAATCTGTTGAATGCCTTTAGTGGCAAAGTAGTAGTGAGCACGTCGAACACCTCGTTCAGGATGTAAGTGGTCATCTGTAGGGAGGTTTCCCGTGTTAGCAATAATTAGTAAAGATTTTTCTGTAATTTGACTACCAAATAGAAGTTGTACTTCTTTCCAGGTGTCTGTTTGGTTAATGGGCACTGCCAAATACCGGGATTTATTGAGAGCTTCCTGATAGAGAAGCGTTGCGATCTCCTTGGTTTGCACTTTGTTTAATCCTTGCACAGCCATGCTAATCGCTGAAGCCACTGTTGTGTAGTAGATCTTTTCATATTCGGAACCCTCATTAGGGAGGTCTGGGGCGCGATAAGGAATGGCTTGGATGGGTGCTTCTTGTTCATGACTGAGGCCATAGTTGTCATTGACAGCTTCCTGGAGAGCATTTTTGATCTCTTCTGTAATCAGTCCCTTCGCAAGTAAAATCTGCTGCTGTAAAACAGCTGGAAGTTTGTGTAGTAAGGAAGGAACTGTACTTGCTTGTCCTGTAATATAAGAGAAAATTTCTTCTTCATGGGAGGCTATACGTTCATCTTCACTCTCAAGAATTTCCAAGACTTGACTTCCAAGCTTAGGAGCGACTTTTTGAACATAGAGCTCTGGGTGGCTGATAAGAATTTCTTTGTGCTGGTTTTGTGAAACATGTAATAACTGAACAAGCTCAGGATCTAGTACTAATGTATGAGTGAGTTTTTTAATCATCTGCTGTTCTACATAGGGTAAACTCAGACGTGTTCCATAAGCAAACTTCAAGTTGCCTGTGATAGGATCGTGGGTCTCATGGCTTTCATCATCGGTCACGTTAGCTTGAGAGAAGATCTTCTCTAACTGCATGATTACTTCTATGGATCTCATGGTTAATTCCCGCTCTTCTAGAGCTTCTTTTTGACGCTTTTCCCATATCTCAGATTCATTTTCCTTTTTATCGGATTTCAGTTTCTTCTGAATCTCTTTGAGTTCATGATCTAGTTGAGAAATTCGATCCAGTGAGAGAAGGTGGTTAAGGTAAAGCGCTCGGTTGGCTAACGGGTGTATGTTGACTACCTTTCCTTGTGAGACCGCATTTTTAGCCTCTAAAAGGAGAGTATTGGCTGTTGTCATATCTGTGAAGTTCGTATTCCGACTCACGTAGAAAATTGTTGCCTTTTTACCAAATCCCTTTTCCATAGTGCGTGCGATATTTTCCACATTTGTGTAGTAGAGGTTTTGCGGCCAGACAGAACCGACAAGGTGCTTTTCACCCGACCCATAACTTTGCATAAGCTCCAGTATACTTAAGATCATAGGCGAGAGTACTTTTGACTTTCCTGACCCTGTCCCTAGTTGAGCAACCAATTCTTTGAACATTCGGACATCTTCCACTGTAGCTTCCACCGAACTAGTATCATTTACTACCCAGTTTAGCTTTGATGTAGAAGCTTCAAGACTAATAAGTCCCCGCTCATAGAGCATGACAAACTGGTCGATAAAGCGAAGTTGCTTTTCTCGGACACGAAGGTTGTTCTGTCCTTCAAAGTGTAGAAAAGCACGGTTTCGTAAAGAAAAATCCAATAAGTAGGAAGGGCCTTGGAAAGCTCGTTGAAGTTGTTTTAGAGCAATGGAAGAGAGCTCCTTCTCTTGCCTCAGCTCCATATCTGAAAGATTAGATTCTATTTGGTGCGCCCCTCTTTGTAATTCTTCCAAACGCGTTTTGATCATAAGATAGTGATAGATCATCGCATCCAGTTGTTGAATTTGTACTTCATCGAGATAAGTCAGTTCTCTGTAGTGCTCGAAATCACCATAGCGCCAGGCGTTGATCAGCTGGGTAAGGTCTGCAACTCCCTTTCTCTTTTGAAGCTGCTGTCGACGAAGGTGACTAACGTCTCCCTTTGGGTAGAGTGAGGCGGTTTTGAGGATATCTTTGGCTAGTTGATCTGCGGATTCTTGGTATTTTTTCGCTATCCTTTGAGCTTGCGTCGCGACTTTCCTTAGTTCCTCTGGGTTCTGTGTGAGCTTACTGCATAGAGCTTCAAGCGTTTCTAAACCCTCTTTTTCAATCTTCGATAATAACTCAGCTCTTTGTGGTGACAGTTCAAGTCGTTTTCTAGAGCTTGTCTGAACAGAGCGTGGCAATCGTTTTGCTTTTGTCTCTTTGTTGGTTTCTCTAGTGGGAGTATTGCCTTCATAACTGATCGATATACCCTTAAGGAAATTTCCAAGAGGAGAAAACAATTCCATGATCTTCTCTTCTCGATTTTCTCGCTCGCTCTCGATAAGTTTTGTGTACTCTTCTTTAGTTTTCGTAATCTCTTGACCTAGATTTTGATATACCGTTCTTAACTGACGTTGAATATTGCGTATTTGCTCTTCAGGATTTGTGCGCAAGTTACCAAACCACCTCTCTTCTTTTGGGGTGCGTGCTCGCTCGCGTGCAGCCTTCAGCTCTTCATCAAGCTTATCTTTTTCACTAACGGATTTAATTTTAAGGTCATTGACGATCTTTTGTTCATTGATCCTGTGTCTTCTTATTGTCTCCTCGTATTGCTTATCAAACTCTTGTGCTTTGGACAGAAAAGTCTGGACAAGTTTCTTTTGACCACTTTCAGACTGAGAGCTCAGCCCTTTTGCTGCCCGGTAGATCAAATCAAGGACAATAGCACCGCGATAAGTTGCATCGAGATCTTCTTTTTCCGCTTGGTTTGGATCCGGTTGGAAATGGTGGCGTTGTAAGGGAAGTCGATCGATAACTACTTTTGCTAGATTGGGGTCTTGTTCAATGCAGAGCAATAGATTCCATAGCAAAGTAGATTGAAAGATTTTATCTGTAGCCCAAGAAACACTATTGATGAAATCATATACATCCTCTGGCCTTAATTGCTCTTTGGAGAGAACGTCTGATTCGATACTTAGTGCTTTTAAGCACCATGTGCCAGAAACAGGAATCAGGTCTCTAGGCTTATTTTGCCTTGGCACCCGAACTTTCTCTGCAAACAAAGTCGTTTGTAGAAGAACAAGATCTTCTTCGGGAACATCAAGGTGAGGCCACGGTTTTTTTGCAGAGAGGTAGGAAAAATAGAGACGTTCCAATTTTTTTAAAGAATTTTCTGTAATTTCTCCTTTCGTTTCGGAGAAGGGTTTACATTCAAAAGCATGAAGGAAGCGTAGCTCTTGAGCAGCTAAGGAAAGCGCTAAAGCTCTTGAGGCTGGAGAGTTTCTATCCACTAACTTTGCGAACATCAAAGCAATCCTTTTCATGTCTTCCTGAGTTGCCTCACTCACTGCCGATAATTTGCTCAGATAATAACGAGCCACTTTGTACTGTTCCGCATCGACAAAGTGCTCACATAGATAGAGAGCCTCACTAAAGGAGCGTGGTTCAATAGCACGTTGGCCATGGACGTCGGAGATATCAAGAAGAAGAATAGCTGTTGGATGAGCTAATACTCCCATTGTAAGTGGAGACAGATGGGGTTTATACGGTCTTGGTCCCTTGTTCTGTCTTTCACGGGACCGGATTTTTGTAACAAGTAGTTTTTCTCTTCCATCTTCGTGACGCAATAGAATGGCTCCAGGTAGGTGCTCGCGTAGACCTGTTTCCTGCTCTTCTGCTATATAAAATCCTCCAGACCCTCTGACATGGAACCTGGGAAAACCAGCAGAGCTCTGAAGAACATCAAGGGTGAGACCTAGATTCTTCCACTCCATGCGCTTAACAGATAGAGAGTCAGGGCCTGAGGCTTGCGACCATACGATCACCTTTTCTGGACCTCCCAGCTGAGTAATCAGCGCTTGTATTTTGAGGTCTTTGATTTTAGAGGCTTTGGATAGACGTTCCTCTGGGTGGCTGATCGGAGCCACATGTCGCCAGTCGTATACACCGCCTCGCTTTTCAATCATCAGTGAAGGAAAACCGTTAGAGAATAGAAGAAGAGGCTGATCTTCGTTACGCGGAGCAAAAACAGAGGTGGGACCTGTATGTAAGGATGAGGAGACATACTCCTCAAGAGGACTGCACTCAGGGTCAATCACCAGAATATGCTCTCCTCCATCAATTTGGGTGGTAACATTGTAAGAATCTAAGACGTGATGTCCTTTCCGATCGTCAAACACTCTGTTCACTGTGACGTTGTAGGTTCTGCCAAATCGATCCTTTGCTTCATACCCACCTAAGTTGTCAGGTTTAATGGAGAGAATTGAAGGGCCGATCTTTTCTTTAAGTGTTCCCTTAAGAGCCTTAAGTTCATCATTCTGATCGCGTGAGGGTGCATTTCCATTCACAAGAAGCTCCATTTTTTCGAGATCAAAAGAAACTTTTGTTTTACGCAAGAGTCGGTTGCTATTATTTAAGTCAACGATCTGGTGATCCAGAATTAAGGTGTTTCCTTGCCGCTCAAATTTCCTATGTTCTTTTAGGAAAGGACGATTCATCTGTGGATCTGTGTAGGGCGGTTGATGAAAAATTTCCTCAGGAACACTTTCCAAATAAAGACTGCGAGCGAACCTTTGCATTAACTTTTCAGCTGTTTCGGAATTAGGGTCGGTCAGTGCATCCATGAAAGGTTGATAAAAGGTCTGGTACATGTAGTAGACCGCTGGATTGATACCAAGCAACCCTGGGTATTCCTGCTGCCCTGTCATGAATCGAAACGTTAGATAGTCTGAACAAAAAGTCATTCGGTCTCTAGGTTTCCAGTTTACGCGAGGAAGCTGCATCATTGTGTACAAACGAAGGGCTAGACCTTGCGCTTTGTCTTTGGGTAATACAAATTCATTTGCAGTGTCCATCCCCTCTTTTTTAGCAATATTGTAGGCACCTTCGACAGTTTCCTTTCCCTCTGCCAGCGATCGAAACTTCACAAGCAGGTGAATTGCTGCTAGCTTATGATGAATAAGGCCTCTATTACCAAAAGCATCACATAATTGTTTGATGAGGTTTTCGAGATTACGACGCAGCTCTGGTGAGGATTCTAGTTGGCTTTTCAGGTAGGAATCGCTAAAAAGAATACTCGATAGCTGAAGGACATCCTCCAGGGCAACTTTTTCAATATCTAGACTGTAGTGCTTTAAAAGGCGCTCCAGATGTAGAAGAGGAGCACCTTCTTGAGAGTTCATGGCCCCTAGGTAAAGCTCCGCTTCGATTCTTTTTTTTTCATCCTGTCTGACATCTCTTTCTACTTTCCGAGCAACTTTCGCAAGTGCTTTTCGTTCGTTTTGAGTACTTATAGAGTTGATATATATTAAAAGAGCATCACACCCAGGAATTATTATTTTACCCTTTTCAACCTTAAATTCAGGAGAGTTTATGGGAGTGCATTTTTCTCTTGGATATTCTTTGTCAGGGGGTTGAAACGTTGTAGCCTCTGGCCTTACATGGGTCAAACACGCTGCGAAATTATATCGGATGCATCTTAGCTTATGAAGGTTTGGATAATGTTCTTGAAAGCCATCGGCAAAAAATGTATCGTCCTTTTTCGCCTGCAATTCTACATCCAATCGTTTCTTTAAGAGCTCATACGTACTCTGAAGTTCATCTCTTGGATTCAAAAGAAAGATTGGAGTATTAGCCACATCATGACCTACTTGTTGGTCATAGCCATGGGTTTGTTTGTCGAGGTAATCAGTGAGATGATGAAAGAGTTGATGCTCTCCCTCTCCTTCCATCTCAAGAAATAATGATCGTATGATCTTCAGCTCAGGTAAGTCCAAACAACGATCCTCGAGAACTGTCTCTGGTTCGTTTTTTAAGATTTCAAAAAAACCACAAATTAAATGCACTTGAGTGAGAAGTAGTGCAGAAGTGAGTCCCCCTATTCCGTAATCATGTCTTTGCGAAGCTCTACCATAAACTCCCATAATATTGGTGAGTTGGGTACTGATAACTCGAGTGTGTAACGCGACATCCTCAATATCATTTGAGTGGTAAATGGAGCGCCAGAAGGAATCACCTGGTGGAGGGAGCTTTCGAAGGTGTTCAATAGCACAGCGTGCAGCAATAACTCCTGAGGTATAAGAGCAATCTGGGTCTGCTGGTAAGAGACCGGAAACTGCTTCGAGGAGTTGCTTCAGCTCCTTGAAATTTTTGGGTGTGTTCATCCTTGCCAACTTTTGCACCAGCTGGGTGTCTAGAGCATGCTCGGAGCTTATGGATTCAAACAAATCTCTAAATCTTTCCGAGCCTGAGTATCCTCCAGTGTCGATACAGAGATCTATGGTGGCTTGATCCTTCTTGTCATGAGCATCATATAACGGACCTACCTTAAAGACGGGCCTGATATGGGGAAGGTTGTAGTTGCGAAAAGTGGTGCTAGATGCGACGATCTTTGCGCTGTCGATAGATAGGTGAAACAGATCAGCAAGAGCTTGTTGGGGAGGAGCAAAACTTCGGTCAGAAGGGTCGCAGAAGCATCTCATCGTCGCGTGAAATTTTTGTATATCAATTGTTTGGCCGCCAACAATGGAAGAAAAAGGAGGCTTAAGATTTTTTAGGTTAGCTCCCTTGGAGTCCATCTGCAGATTTTGAGAAGCAAAAAGGGGGCTATCTCCTTTTTTCTGCTGCCTTTCGTAGGCGACGAGCTCCTCGTAGACCACTAGTTCTGGGCCATTCGGTTTATCAAACCAACTTCCTGATAAGTCGCTAGTTTTCAAAGTGACTCTACCTGCTTG
>JBCDHL010000032.1:0-9446 GCA_038750095.1 Chlamydiota bacterium | reverse complement strand
CTGGGCATAAAAAAGACCGTTTACGACAAGTTTGGGGTAGCAATTGGGGTCCTAGCTATACCGATCGTGTTTCAAAATTCCAAATTTTAAATCACGATCGGTATAAATTCACCACTGTGGTAAAGCCAGCGGCCGCCCGTTTTCTCGAACCTGCTGCGTTCTGTGAAACCCGCATCCTGGCCGTTTTGCCTGAGTTTAGCTTTAAAGGTTACGAAAGAAACTTTTTCACCAACGACCTCCTCGTGAATTTCTAACCCCAAAAAGTCCGTATTGTCGCAAAACTCTTTAAGTTGCTTTCTCCACAGTTTGTGGTCTTGCAAATACTGTGAATTGTCTGGGTGGGTCGTATCGATGATATAATCGACCACCCCCTTAGCATAGGCAGAATAGCGGCTACGCATTAGCGGAAGAGCCTCTTTTGGTAATTCACCACGATGGTAAGGCTCACAGCACCCTTGGTACTCTTCTCCACTCTGGCAGGGGCAACTCATCAGGATCTCACCTTTGATGGTGTTTGACTGGTTTGCGGAGGGCTTTTCTGTCCAAAGTAATGATGATACTTTCTAAATGGTTTGTGTGGATTTTGTTGGTGGTAAGGTCGTAGACGAGGTGCATCGGTGCAGCTTTCACAACAACAACCTTTTAATTTTTCTAAACACTCATTACAGCAGATGTATAGCTTATTACAATCCATATTGGCACAATTGTAGTAGTTATCTGTTTGGCACCCACATTGGTGGCATTTACTGATCACATCAGGATCTTCGTCGCTAATTGGTACCGTTAGACGATCATCAAAAACAAATAACTTACCGAGCCATTTTTTTGAACCCTCCTTCAAACCATAGTTTATAATTCCGCCGTCAAGTTGATAGACGTTTTCAAAACCTTTTTCCTTAAGAACTGCTGAGTAGATTTCACAGCGGATACCGCCTGTGCAGTACATCATGACAGGTTTCTTTTTGTCTGTAGTCGTTTCAAGGTTTTCGGCGTATTCTTTGAATTCTCGGAATGTTGCACATTTTGGAAGTTCAGCCCCTTCAAAATGGCCAACTTCCCACTCATAGTCGTTACGGACATCTATGAGTATGTGGTCATTACTTGTTTCGAGCATTTCTTTCCATTCTTGTGGAGAAAGGTGGGTTCCCGTATTGGCAATATCAACTGATTCCTCAATCGCAACAAGCTGTTTGCGATATTTAACGGTTTGCTTAGGAAAAACTTGTTCATGCCAGTAGTGTAATTTAAATTGTACGTCCTTGAATTCAGAGCGCGAGTGCATCCAGTCAATGTATGCTTTGGCATCTTTATGTGAAGCACTCATTTGTCCATTAATGCCTTCTTCTGAAATATAGATTCGTGAAGTAATATCCCTTTCAGTAAAAAAGTCCTTATGCTTTTGAACTTCACCTTTAGGGTCGCTTAATTCTACGTATTTATAAAAGGCAAGGACTATGGTACTAAAATCTTTTCTATCTACCATGATATTAATTCCTATTTGGTATATCGAATGAATAGCATAAATTGTTTATTGATAATTTTCAAGTACACGTTGTGTTACGTGTGCAACTTTAAGAGGTGATGAATATTATTTTGAGTCACGATCGGTATACGTAGAAAGAATTGTGTGTATGAAAAAAAATAGTGGTGTGCAATACTGGGAACTATCTAGTATAATGATTTCATCAAGGAGAATAATCGTATGGCTGATAACCTTCTACATCTAAATGATGATAACTTCGAAGCGGAGATTTCTTCGGGTGTAACCCTCGTAGATTTTTTTGCGGATTGGTGTGGACCTTGTAGAATGATTGCGCCAATCGTTGAGGAACTCGCTAACGAAATGAACGGTAAAGCAAAAGTTGGAAAGCTTGACATCGAATCTTCTCAAAATGTGACTGCTAAATACCAAGTCACTTCCATCCCGACAATCATTTTGTTTAAGGATGGAGAAGAAGCGAACCGCGTCGTTGGGGTCCGAGATAAGGCCGCTCTTCAATCACTCATTGAAGAAGCATTATAAAAGATCGTGTGAACCAAAAATCGTATCCGACGATTTTTGGTTCACGCCAATGAAACATATCCCTCCACTGACAGACAATGTATCGGGATTATATAGATTGTGATTACTTTTGTTACCTACTACGTTGATTTCTCTGAGAAAATTATCAAACATATCGAGAATGCATGTAAGGATTTCTCAACAGGTAGTGTCTACGAATCCTACACAAAACCGTCGAAGTTGATTACCACTATGTTCGAATCCGTTCTGAAACAGCATGAAAATGCAAGAATGGTACTTCTCACTGACGAAACAACCGACATCACATTGCCAAAATTTATCGAGGTGCACCGTGTTCCCAGAAAAACGGACAGAATGGAAATCGAAATGCTTCAAGCAAAGATTTGGTTGTTGAAGAAGATAGATTTTCAAGGACATGTTATTTTTCTTGATCCTGACATGATTATAAGAGACAACTTGGAGCACATTTTTCTCAGAACTGGAGACTTGTTTTTTACTTATAAAAAACTCAGCTCTTCTTTAGAGCCAGATCATGTTTATTACTTTCCGATTAACATAGGTTTTATTGCTGTTAGAGATAAAAGTAAGCTCGATGTTATAAATTTTTTTACTAAACTTCTGAGTGGATTTTCAACTTTAGAAGATGAAAAGTATCACTATTGGGTTGGTCTTCAAACAATCTTAAGGTCCATTTTTTATGACACCCTCTTAGAGAAGGATAAAGCCGAAGCCCTTCATGATCTCCATTTCAATCATGGACGGTTAAAAATTGCCTTTCTACCTGCTGAAAAGTATAATTGCGATACTGGTTATCACACAGATATTCCCGGTGATGCTAGTGTTCTTCATTTTAAAGGGCTTAGAAATAAACCCGCGATGATGAGCTTTTGGAGAACAATCTCATAGTATCTGGTAATGTACCGATCATAATTCAAAATTTCACTATAAAAAAGAATTGCAATTGATTTTAACTGAGTCTAACTAAGGAAAAAATAATGACAACGAGAAATGTAGTAACGAGAGAAACACTAATGGAAAATCTCGAGAAGAGAAATTACGGTCTAATCCGTCTCAATGATCACTATGGATTAGTGAGAGGAATAGCAATTGACCTTCTAGGTTAGTTTCGTGCGGTTGGAAATAGCGAGTATGTTTCAGTAATCGATCTTACTAAAAAGGAAGTGCTTCATTCAGTATACTTTTACCTAAACCTCAATGTCTTTATTGGGTGAGGTTAATAAGCGAATGATCGAGGATTGATTTTTTGACCGTTGAGCGCATTCCAAAAACTGGTGTGTACCGATCCATCAGGATTTAAAACACCGATGCTATAAACTGGTAGAGAAACCTCTTGCATTGATCTTACAGTAAAATCTTCTCCAAAAGCAGCTTTAGCGATCTTTTCGATTTGTTTACGAGTGAATTTCTTTGGAACTCTCTGATGACTGTACGGTTTAGTGACTAGCCACTGGCCAATTTTGGTTTGGGGAGTAACAAGAATTTTTGGATTTTGAAAGTGAAGTGATAGGAGATCCCCTTTTTGAATGATGAGATGTTTGTTGCGTGCGCTGTCAATCCAATTAGTAGTGATTGATTGGTCGATGTTTAGCTCTCTATTCAATTGTTCCTTCGTCATACTACCACCATTTTTTGCAAGAGCATTCATGACTTTAAATTCGTTACGTGTAGCATTTACAAGAAGAGCATCCTGGAAACCATGTGTTTTATCCCACGTGTCAGTGTCTAGAATCATTTCACCATCAACGAGACTCCAGAGCAATGTTCCTTCTCTAGTTTTTTTATTGGGAGCAGTATATTTTGCTTCAATCAAGAGGTAGGGGTGGAATGTGAGTGCTGGTTTTTGGTATTTGTATCGATCATCATTAAGGAGTTCATGACTATGCGCCTTCATGATCTGCTCGGGAGTGTATCGTGCTTCAAGTGTTATAATATCGCTTTTATCAAGATACTGTTTCAGTTGTTCAGTAATTTGTGGGTTATTTTTCCAACTCCAATAGCTTATTCCAATAATTCCAAGTACGATGATAAACGATGTAGTAATAATACGAGACATGACTCACCCCAATAGACATTAAAGAATTGTCTATGCCTGTTTATTTTGTTGAAATCAAGTAAATAAGAAAAAAAGCAATGGGTAGCAATCGGGGACTTAGGAACAGCGAACCTGTTCCTAAGTGGACTTGTGATTTAGTCTTTTACCGATAGCAAGAACTCTGGGTTGCTCTTTGTTTTTTTAAGCCTACTAAGCAAGAGGTTCATCGCGTCACCTGGCGCCAAGTCAGCAACAGCTTGACGAAGGAGGTAGACTTTCTCAAGCTCTGTCGGATGGTACAGCAGATCTTCCTTACGCGTTCCACTCTTAATAATATCAATAGCCGGCCAGGTTCGCCTGTCTGCCAGACGTCGGTCAAGCACAAGTTCCATATTACCTGTTCCCTTAAACTCCTCAAAGATGACCTCATCCATTCGAGAACCGGTATCAATCAATGCTGTAGCAATGATGGTTAGCGATCCACCTTGCTCAATATTACGTGCGGCGCCGAAGAAGCGCTTTGGCTTGTGCAGAGCATTGGCGTCGACACCACCGGTTAATATCTTTCCAGAGTGTGGTTGCACAGTGTTATATGCACGGGCGAGTCGTGTGATGGAGTCGAGGAGAATGACCACATCATGGCCATGTTCAACTAGACGGCGGGCTTTCTCAATGACCATTTCAGCCACTTGAACGTGTCTTTCTGGCGGTTCGTCAAACGTCGAAGAGACGACTTCCCCTTTGACACAGCGTTGCATGTCGGTCACCTCTTCAGGACGTTCGTCAATCAAAAGTACCATTAGCGTCACTTCGGGATTATTCGTTGCAATTGCATTGGCTATGTTTTGAAGGATGACCGTCTTACCAGTTCGTGGAGGGGCGACGATTAGGGAACGTTGACCTTTTCCTATAGGAGCAGCAAGGTCAAGGACTCGTGTCGAGAGGTTTTCTCCACCTGTTTCCATGACTAAACGCTCCTCTGGAAACAGAGGTGTCAGGTTTTCAAATAAGATACGTTCTTTTGCAACATCAGGAGGGGTCTCGTTGATGGCGTCAACTTTCAACAGCGCGAAATACTTCTCTTTCTCTTTAGGGGGTCGGATAGTTCCATTGACCGTGTCACCTTTTCGAAGGTCAAATCTTCGGATCTGTGCCGGGGAGACATAGATATCTTCTGCAGAAGGCATGTAGTTGTAGTTTGTCGATCTAAGGAATCCAAACCCATCGGGTAAGACTTCTAGGACACCTTCACCATAAAGTACTTCATTGGGGTTTTCAGAGATGCTTTTCACAATTTCGAATACCATTTGTGATTTCGTCATGGAGCCTATGTGTTGGAGGCCCATGTTTTTTCCAAATTGGCTGAGTTCGTCGATGTTCATCCGCTGGATGTCGGCAATTTTCGTCGTACGTACAGGCTTTTGATCACGATTTTCCTCTGATTCGGAGGAGTGTTGATGGCCTCTCTTGTGGTGACTTTTCTTACTTTCTTCTTTACTTTGAGGCCTATCTTTATCGCCTTGGTTTTGCCGTTTTTGCCTGTTAGGATATTGGCGGGACACCCTTGTTTTCGGGGGCGTTAATGGTCGTTCCTCGCTAGAAATAGAGGAATCTTGATTGGTGCTTTCCTGACTCATTTAGGAATATGACTCCTTGTTTACCCAATTTGTAAGGACGACCCCAAGGAGGTTGAACTCTTTCGTTTTCAACTGTTATACCTTGTAATAATGACGCCTTCTTCATGGGGTTTTTGGTTACGTATTCGTTGTTAATTGCTTAAATATTTTTTTTGCCTCATAACGAAGGTCTTCAAGAGAACCGTCATTCGTAGAGGCGATATCGGCTAGGGCTACTTTCTCGTTAGGTGGGAGTTGCCTAGCCATGCGCTGGTAATAACTATTTTTACTTAGCCCTGTGGAAGCTTCAAACCGCTCGATACAATCAGCTTCATTAGCACTCACTGTGATCGTTGTGTCAAACCATCCCTCTGAACCAACTTCAAAAAGAAGGGGGATTTCTACGACAAATAGAGGATGATCTTTTTCTTTTCTACATTGTTCATACTGTTTTTCTACCTCTTGAAACACTTCTGGATGCGTGATCATCTCCAGACTTTTCAGTAACTCGTGATTGCCGAACACCTTTTTCGCTACCGCTTTTCTATCGATTTTGTTGTTTTCGATGATTTCTGGCCCTAATAAGTGTGTTACCTTCTTACCTAGATCTGTTTCAGGAGATAGTAGTTGATGAACGATTTTATCGGTACTTACAACATAAGCACCGAGCTCCTTAAGGAATAAACATAACTGTGATTTACCACAGGATACACCGCCGGTGACGGCTACTTTTCTTAAGTCTAGCATTCTTTCCAATTTTTGCCAATAGAGATATTTACGATTAGCGGTACTTTTAATTTTAAAGTGTTCTCCATAGTCGACTTGACGATTGGTTCAATCATCGGAACTTCGAAGTCAGGAAGCTCGAAAATGAGTTCGTCGTGGACTTGTAAAATCATATACCCGAGATGTCCCTCTTTTTGCAATAGCTTATCGATTTCTATCATCGCTTTTTTAATGAGATCGGCAGCACTGCCTTGTAGTGGAGTATTGACGGCTAGCCGTTCGGCTGCTGAGCGGATTTGTGGGTTTTTGCTGTTGATCTCTGGAATGGCCCTTTCTCTACCGGTGTAGGTGGTGGCTTTTTCTTCTTTTCTAGCTTTTTCTTTACAGGATTCTACGTATTCTCTGACATTCGGAAAAGTTTGGAAGTAAGTTTCAATGAAAGTTTTGGCTTCTCCAAAGTCGATTCCCAGTTCGCGAGCGAGCCCAAAAGCTTGCTGCCCATATATCACACCAAAGTTGACAGTTTTGGCTCGATAACGCATCTCTTTTGTCACTTCATCGATGGGAACTCCAAAAATTGTGGCGGCAGTGTGGGCATGGATATCTTCGCCATTTTGAAAGGCGCTGACAAGGTTGGGATCTTCACTGAAATGAGCGAGAAGGCGTAGTTCTATTTGTGAGTAGTCGGCAGAGAGATAACTCCATCCTTTTTTTTCTGGTCTGAATGCTTCACGAATATTGCGACCGACTTCAGTGCGGATAGGAATGTTTTGTAAGTTTGGGTCTTGGCATGAAAGACGTCCTGTTGCTGTGACAAATTGATTGAAAGTAGGGTGGATGCGGTGCGTGGTGCGATTCACGTCTTCGGGTAATGATTCAATGTAGGTGGATCTTAGTTTTTCGAGAGTACGGTATTCGAGCACCTTTTCAGCAATGGGATGTTCAGCTTTGAGAGTTTCGAGGACTTCGGCGTTTGTCGAGAATCCCGTTGCTGTTTTTTTTGGTGGATGGATTCCCATTTTGTCGAAAAGGATTTGGCTAAGTTGTTTAGGAGAGTTGATATTGAAAGTTTCTCCTGCAAGGTCGTAGATTTGGTGGGATAGGTTGTCGAGTTCTTTGATGACCTTTGCCCCCATCACTTCCAATGTGGGAGTGTCAAGGAATACACCCTGTCTCTCCATATTGGCTAAAATTGGGACAAGAGCCATTTCCATTTGTTTGAATAGTTTGTCAAGTTTTCTGGTTTTGAGTTCTTTTTGAAATAACTGTTTCAGGCGGCAGGTGTAGTCGACATCTTCACAACAATAGTCGGAGACTGTTTGGATCGGAACCTCCTTCATCGTAATTTGTTTTTTTCCTTTACCGATAAGTTCGCTGGTGGGGATCTTCACCTTATTAAAATAATGAAGGGTGAGGAAATCTAGTGAGTGTTGACGGTTACTGGAATTAAGTAAGTAGCTAGCGATGATAGTGTCGAAGCAGATATTGTTAATGGTGATGTCGTAATTGCGCATCACTTGGTAATCGTATTTGATGTTGTGACCATAAATGCAAATTTTTGGATTTTCAAGTAGTTGTTTTAGCGCTTTGAGGACAGGATCGATTCCAAGCTTTCCATTGGTCGGTACGTACCAAGCTTTTTGAGGTTCAAAGCAGAAACCGACACCGACAAGTTCCGCTTCCATTGGGTGTAAAGCTGTAGTCTCTGTATCGAAACAGAGCTCCTTTTGCTCTTTCAGCAGGATGATGAGTTCTTCGAGTGCCTTCTCATCGTCAACAAGTGTGTAGTCGACCTCTTCTTTCTCAACAGGGGATTGCTCAGTTAGGTTTTGTTCTTTGAGTAGGGAAGTGAAGTTCATGCGATGGTAAAATTGTTGTAACTCGCTGGATTGCTCATTCTTTAGTTGGAAAAACTTGATGTCTCGAGGAATTTCGACATGGATATCGATTGTGACGAGTTTCTTGCTGATCACTGCTTTTTCAGCTTCTTCACGAATCGTCTCTTGTTTTTTCTTTCCCTTTACCTCTTCTGGATGTTGCAGGATATATTCGAGGGAGTCGAATTGCTGAAGTAGTGTGGTAGCCGTTTTTGGTCCAAATCCAGGGAGGCCAGGTACATTGTCTGAGCTATCACCTGTGATTGCCAGAAGGTCGATGATTTTGTTCGGAGGGACGCCATACTTCGCTTCTACGGCTGCGGAGTCGAGGATGAGGTTCTCTTTGTGGGTGTTTAGGAGTTTTACACCATTACCAACAAGTTGTGCCATATCCTTGTCACTCGTACATAGGAAAACCTCTTCAAAGTGGTCTTGTGCCCAATCAGCAACACTGCCCATTGCATCATCAGCCTCAACCTCAGGAATGTTGAGTAGGGGAATACCATGGAAATTACAGAAGTCTTTTGCCCAGTCCATTTGGTAGCGAAGGTCACCAGGCATTTCCGATCTATTGGCCTTGTAATCAGGGTAGATCGCTTTGCGTTTTTTAATGTTGTCGGGTCCGTCAAAAACTGCCACTACATGATCGGGAGAGAAGTCTTTGATTAGTTTAAGTACAGAGCGAATAAAGCCAAATAGGGCGTTTGTTGAGTCACCTTGGGGATTCGTCATGAAGCTGATTGCATGATAGGAGCGGTATAAATAGCCAGAAGCATCGATAATGAATAATCGTGACATGTGAAACCTTATAGTTAAAAACTGCAGCTCATTGTAACATAGGTGTCGTTTATCGGCGATAGCGAAAATTTTTGCAAGAGCCTCTTTTGATAGACGGCTATTGTAAAGATGTTTTTAAGAATTCTTTAAGTTTAATTTACAGTTAAAATGTATAATTTTAATTATTTAAAAAAATGAGGTGATTTTGAGTTTTATTAAATTTAATTCATTTGTAGGCGATTATAACTCTAATACATCAGGTCAGGACACCTGCAAAGTTAAATTTCACTTATCCATTTAAGAGCTTCTATGGGTTTAGCTAGTAACCTCATTGCTTTTGCAGATAGGCTTGCTTTTTCGGACATACTTGGGAT
>JBCDHL010000031.1:0-9480 GCA_038750095.1 Chlamydiota bacterium | reverse complement strand
TTTTGGAGGTTTGGAGGTAGTAGATGAGTGCGCGAAGAACCTCCAAGTCTAACTTATATGTTTTTCTGGGATAACGGATCACCTCAATAGAGGGATCAAGCTCGAATTTAGACTGCTTATCGGTAAGAAGACAGCAGCGACATCTTGGGTGATACTTCTTAACAGAAGCAAATAGAATCGAGATCACCTCATCAGGATCACAATCATTTTCGTAAGACCTACGGTGTGTTTCTCTATAGATTTGTTTCAATTGCTCCAACTCTTCGGGTGGAGGTTTAACATAATATGTAACGAATGTAGGCATCTTTAAAACACTTGTCTTTAAAAGTGTCATTCTGAAGAAGTAAAGATCTTCTTTCAATCAAAAATTTATTGTTTATTCAGGAGCTGGGCTCTAATCCACTCAATACGTTTTCTATTGACTCCTAAGTCAGAATAACCTGCACGAGCTGCAGACCTCACCTGGACTAATTCGTTATCGCGATCGTAATAAAACTCAGCATCGTCAATAAATGAAAAAGTTTTAGAGCTAAAGGTCACATGTAGATAATCGTTTTCTTCTGAAACAATCTTTGTTTTAGGGATTTCTAAAACGATTGATTTGATACGCTTGATGGGGTTTTCGACGTCTTTAACATCAAAGGGATCAACGTATTGTTGTGAATTTCTACTTTGACTTGATACGCAGTTAGGTTTGTTGGGACAGGGGGAGAACATCCCATTCTTAACTCCGAGGTTTGATGGAACCCTTTTGTTACTCACCCAGAGTACAACAATAGCAAATGCAATGAGTGTAATAATGCTAATAAATATGAACTTCATGATCTTTAAGGAGATATACGTTTAATGTTCCATGATTCTGCTGTTTCTTTTTCGTAGAGAAAACGATCATGTAGACGGTGTTCCCTACCTTTCCAAAAAATAAACAGGGTCGGACGGATGATGTACCCTCCCCAATGGGGCGGCTTTGGAACGTCTTGACCTACATATTTTGAGGTATAGTTTTCAAAAGCATCGACAAGAACTGAGCGGGAAGCAAGCACTTCTCCTTGATTAGAGCTCCAGGCACCTATTTGAGTTTCTCTTGGTCGGGAAGAAAAATAGACTTCAGACTCTTCATCAGGAATTTTTTCCGCAGTGCCATCGATGGTGATTTGACTGTCGATTTCTTTCCAAAAGATCGTTACTGAAACTTTTGGGTTTTCTAATACTTCCCTCCCTTTTCGACTTTTGTAGTTTGTATAAAAGACAATTCCCTCATCGTGGATCTGTTTGATAAGAACGGTACGTGTTGATGGCTGACCATCTTTTGAGGCAGTGGCGAGCACCATTGCATTGGGTTCTACAACCCCCTCATCAATAGCTGTATGCATCCATAGTTTTAACTGTTCTATGGGGTTGCTATGCATGTCCTTAAGCATTAACGGGGTTGACCTGTATTCAGTTCTGAGCTGTTGAATGTCCATAGCTTACCCTTTTAAGTTCTTAACAGGGGATATAGATTGATTATTGAAGATTTTGGATTATTTCACCAATCACTATCTATGTCATTTTGGCTAAAAGGGCTATTATGACTAAGGAGAAGTTCATGGAAAACGAGAATCCATTTTAAAAACACTTATACCGATCGTGTTTCAAAATTTGGAATCACGATCGGTATAATTTCACCCAATCTTTTTGAATCGACATGAATTATAAAATTGATTTATACCGAATTAACTTCAAGAATCGCTTTTTGAAGTTAATTCGGTATAAATTAGGGTGTTAGTCTTCTTCTATGAGAGAAATTGAATCTGGCAAATCGTTCCAATGATCTTCTTGTTGTACTTCCGCTTCAGCGGTTTCAATAGCTTGCTTAACAGTCCAAGTGGGCTCCTCTTCATCGAAGGGAGAACAGCATGGACCATAATTCTCACATGGAGTGTAAGGAAGACACTTTCTTTGCTCCAAAAGCCCTTCGTAAGTATAAAGCTTGTCGCCGTAAAAATATTGTGGACGACCGATGGCATTTGCTAACTGTTCGAGGGCAATTTGTACGTTACCGTAGGCCTTATGAGCGTTAACTTCAGCAAACAAAGCCTCGATTTGTGTATCTAGCACATATGCATCACTTACCTGTCCGCTCAACCTATTACTCTCAGCAAGTTTCCATAAGCGCGATTTAACATCCATAAGTTCATTAGCAAGCTCGTACTGAGCGACAGATTCCTCAACATTGATATAAGCGAGGTTTACCTGTGTGATCACACCCATCGACATGGAAAGTCGAACATGGCGATTTAACATTTTCTGATATTTATTTTTGCTGAGTTCTTTGCATTTAGATGGTAGAGAAAGAAGATCGTAAGAAGCACGAATACCTACACCAAGCCAGTTGTTAAATACTAAGAACTTATTACCATCATGGTAATATCCATAGTAGGGAGCAATATCCGGAAACATTCGCAGCATGCTTCGTCTTACCTCGTCGGCATCGATACATATCTGAATATCTTGACTCATCAGTTCCGGGCGATATCGCAATGCTTGATTTTCTAAATCACAAATATATTCTTTTTGAACATCAATAGAAGCCAGACCGGGATCTTCTAGCTCGATATGGCAGTGTGAACCGGCACCCATAAGCCCCAATAACTCGGTCATAGCACTGCGGTGCTCGTTTTCATAGGCTAGTAGCCTGATTTTCATTTCTACAAGGCGGTCCTTATTGAGCAGACCTTCTAGCTCTGGAATTACTTGCTGAGATATTTGTTTCTCGATCGTTTCTTCTCGTGCACTTAACAGGGAAATGAGCTTTTGAGATTTGTCCACAGCACGTTTAGCGACAATTGTTCGGTAGTAAGCCTTATATATATCTAAGATTAAATTTTGCCTCGCCCTCAAGTGTCTTTGTCGAAGCATCAAGCCCTTATTAGCTTCTTGGCGAGTTTTGTAGTATGTCAGTCCAAAATCAAGAATATTAAAAATGGCTGCAATATCAAAACGTCTTGTTGTCTGTTCTGATGAAATGGTCGGTGCATTTGTTCTAGAGATAAGTATAGGAGTTGTGTTTCCTATAACTTCAGAAGTATAAGCTGTATTTTCGTTTCTATAAGATAGGTCTCCATTTGCTTCTATTGCCGGAAGCATACGTAATGCTTCAGCCCAAGTTTCTTTACACTGAACAGTTTCTTCTAGTCTTTGAAGGCGAACGTCAAGGTTATGTCGTAAAGAAATATCAATGACATCGTTAAGGGAGTAGCTCACAGTTTGATTGAGTTCGACATTATTTCTAATTCTAGTGAGGTCGCTGTCGGCGTTGACATTACGACAGTGTTCGTAGTTTGGAGGATAGGGTGACATGCAGCTGCTTAGTACTGCAACCACAGCTCCAATTGTAATGGTTCTTAATTTAATATACATCTTGAGTCATCATGTAAGTAAAAGATTTACCTTAGAAAAAAAATAATAATTTTACAAGATTTAATTCTCTAAACGCTAGCTTCCTGCCAAAAAAGTGAGGCTAGATATTGAATGAACAAATACAACTTCGATCTCCATGGCCCTTTGACGCGAATCTTTCCAGTTTGTCCAAATCTTAAGGGGTCATCACCTTCCAAGATTAGATAGACGGGGTAGTAGCTTTCTACGATTTCATGGTTCCCTTGGACGCTGACAGTAGCGGGAAGGTCTCCTTGGTATACGGAAGATAACTGTGGGTGTAGCAGATCTTTTGCGCGTACCGGTGATATCCTAATAACGCTAGCGGTATATTCACCGCTTCGGTTCGAAGGGACAAATGTTGCTGTATCACCGATATTAAAAATATGAATATCTTCTTCCGGAACAAACGAAATTACCTCTATTCTATCTTTAGGAACTAGTTCACCCAGTTGCTGATCTTTTGGAACGTACTGTCCTAGCTTCAGCAGTTCGTCCCATTTATTAACAATGCCGTCATTGCTAGCGATGATTGTGTTGTATTCGATCAACCTCTCTAGACTTCGAATTTCCGCATTCAAACGATCAACTTCTTTCTGCTTTTCAACGATAAAATCTTGGTAACGATCCGATTTTTCGTAGATTGCTAGTTCTTTATCGGCAATTTTTTGTTCTTGGATTTTTATGTTACGTTGGTGCTCGAGATCAAGAGAGCGGATAACAACGAGCTGTTCTCCTTTTTTGACGATAGCTCCCTGTTTAATATTGAGAGTTTCAATAACTCCCGTAGAGTGAGTGAATATGGGCTGGCCATCGACAGCAACGGTAATCGCAGGAAAAGATTCGCTATGTGGAAGAGGAAGGATTAACCAACAAGTGAAAAGAAGGATGGCTGTCAATGTAATTTTTGCTCGCATATTCGGCTTCATCAAGTGTTTGACACGGAGGAATATTTTTACCTCATAGATGATCGGCCAGATAAAGAAAAGAAGAATTTCTACTCCGAAAAGAAAAACACCGAGAACTTTGGTGAACTTAAAATAGACAAATAAAGCAATAGCGGTATAGAGGAAAATGCGATAGATCCATGTGTAGATGGAATAGATGATCAGTCCGTATCTTAGGGTTTTTTCTATGAAAGGTTCTGGGTCTCGTAACTCTAGGTCTAGAATGACACGATAGAGTTCACGCCTCGTTAGGTTAAATGCACGATTTTGTAAGTTATCAACCCCAAGTAGGTCACTTAAAAGATAATATCCGTCAAATCGTAGTGCAGGATTTAAGTTTATTGCTAGCGTATTGATCCAGTTGATTGATGCGAGAATGAAAAAAATGCTCTTCCAAGTTCCTTCGGGGCTAAATGCCCAGAGGATCGAGGCTATCCCTGCAATGGTTAATTCAGTGATGATTCCTGCGGCTGTTATATATAGACGCTTTTTGCGACTACTCAAGCGCCAGGCGTGGGTGACATCCGTATATAAAACAGGGAGCAATACAAGGAATGCAACACCCATTGTTGGCACTTTCAATCCATATTTTTTCGCGCAGTATGCATGAGCAAGTTCATGGAAAATTTTTGTAATAAGTATCGCAACTGTGTATGCAACAATACCTTGCATATTGAAAAAGTGTGTAAACGTGTGGAGAAAAGATTCAAATTGGTTGATGATGATGAGAGCACCGATAGCAATAAGTATAGCGTATATAATCATTGCTTTTTTCGTAAAAAAAGCTTTAACACTAGGGTAGGTATTATCCAAAAAAGTGTCTGGATTGAATAAAGGGATCTTAAAAAACAAGTATTGAGTGAGGAAGTTAACAACAAGGCTGCTTTCTTGTTGCTTTGCTTCGATAATTAGCTCTTCGGTTGTTTTAGGGATATCGAGGAGTCCTTCAGACTGTGCATAAGCGAAAAAACCGTAGACGTCTTGAATAGTGACTTGTAGTGGGGTTCTAAATTCAATAATTTTTTTTAGTTCTTCAGCAGTCATTCCCACCCGAAATAGCTGAATCATCTTATATTGTGCCCAACTGATTTTGAAGTACTCACTAGCTACAGGATCATACAATGTGTACGTGGGCGAACCATCATGGTCGTTAGGACCATGAAATAAACGTAAATCATTTCTAAATGTTGGTAATTTCTTTGAGTCACTCATACGTTCGACTTTAGTAAAACAATAATTTCTTGAATAGCCCATATTTTTATATTGTCAACAACCTCAAAACTCTCTATTTGTTAATTGAGAAAACGAAAGAGGAAGGTCATGATATCGCATAGATGGCTCATTTTAACTTTTCTGTTAATTGCTAATAGCACCTTTGCAAATCTAAATCGTATTGTTCTGGAACCAAGACATTTGACCCTTATTTCTTCAGAGGTGACATCAACAGTACAGTCAGTCGATAAAAAAATGGGGCAGACATTTTCTACTGGTGAACTTATCCTGTCTCTAGACAACCAACTGTTTGAGGCCAATTATAAAAAAGCCATTGCCAATCAGGCTCGTGCTAAAGCTGTGCTTGATGCTCAGAAACGATTATTTAAGGATAAAGCAGCCTCTTTTACGGAACTAAAACTTGCAGAAGCTGAGTTTGCTTCTGCTGAAGCAGAACTCGTCTACGCAAAAAAAGCACTGGACGCTTGTACAATAAAGGGCCCTTATGAAGGAAAAGTTCAAGAACTTTTTGTGGAGGTTCATGAACGTGTTGAAGCAGGTCAAAAACTCGTCGAAATATTAGATGATAGAGTCCTAACTGCTAAATTTTTGATTTCATCAATGTTTCTCGAAAAATTCAAAGTTGGGCAAGAAATCGACCTCTATATCAAAGAAGCAAAAAAAATCTACCCAGCCACAATCACACACATTGCCGCAGCTATCAACCCTGCAAGTTCGCTCGTTGAAGTTGATGCTGATATCGACAACTCTTCAGGAGAGCTCAAGGCGGGAATGACTGGAAATCTGCATATAGGGGATGATCAATGACAGAGCAGTTAGTTCAATCTCTTGCTTTGATCAATCAAATGATACTAAAAGCTCTTGATTGCTCGGATCGTAAGTCTCTAGCTTTTCTTATGGTTAATGATACCTGTCAGGTGGTTAATTACAACCGCGCGACATTATGGGATATTGAGCTCTACAAACCCACTGCCCTTGCCGTTTCTGGACAGTCTTCAATAAAAAAAGACTCAGAAATCATTCAAGAAACTGAAAAAAAAGTTCATAAAATTCATGAAAAGGAAAATATTCAGACATTTTTTCCTGAAGATAACTCCAAGTCATCAATAATATGGATTCCTATTTCCATCAATCGTAGAACCACTCTAGGTTTGATGCTTGAGCGTTGGGATGGAGGCGAATGGACGGAACAGGAAAAAAAAATCTTACAAAATCTCGCACAAGGATATGGTCACGCATGGAAAGGGCTTTATCCACAATGGACATTATCTGCGTTACAGAAAGTCCCTTGGTTAGCTGCAACACTAGTCGGGTTACTTATCATTAGTATCGTACCTGTACCTTTACGGGTTACAGCACCTTGTGAAGTAGTAGCAAAAGACCCTTTTCTCGTTACCGCTCCTCTAGATGGCATTATCCAAGAAATCGTTGTGAATCCAGGAGATATCGTTGAGAAAGGGCTTTTATTGTTTTCTTATGATAAACGTGTGCCTTTGCAAGAACTTGAAGTAGCGCAAAAACAGTTCGAAATCGCGGACTCACAACTTAATAGATCGATGACGCAAGGTCTTTCCGAACGTGAGGCCCTTGAAGATGTCGCAGTATGGAAATTGAAGCGGGAGCGTGAAAAGATCCATTTAGATTACCTACAGTTACGTTCGAATGACCTTGAAGTCAAAGCAGCTGTCAATGGTGTCACCGTTTTCGATACTCCAGACGAATGGAGGGGTCGCAGGGTGATGACAGGTGAAAAAATCATGATGATTAGCGATCCTGAACAAACGAAGATACGAATCTGGCTTCCTGAAAGTGATAATATAGTCATTGTTCCTGAAAAACCGATTAAAGTGTTTCTGAATATAGACCCCATTACTAGCTACGAAGCGCACCTCGTATATGTCAGTGATTATAGTGTTGTCAGCGACAAAGGCGTAGTCAGTTTCACAGCCGAAGCAGATTGGACGGAACAGCCAAAAAATGTAAAGTTAGGTTTGAAAGGGACAGCAATACTTTATGGGCAAAACGTTCCTTTGATTTATTGGCTGTTGCGTAAGCCAATATCTACTATAAGGAATATCTTTGAAGTGTAATTTACGGATTCTTTGGGTTTACTGAGGGGCCATCTATAGATAGCTCCGTGATGCTTTCATGGACTTCAGCTGTCGTCGTTGGGATACCTAGTGTCTCACTTGCTGTATCGAGAGCCTGAGTGACGCGGTCGAAAGTACGGTCATTGATGTATAGAGTGGAGGGTACCGGCTTGGTGATCAATTCTTCACTTAAAAAGTTCTGATAGGGAACAAGCCAGCTAAATCCGATATTGTCACCGGTGCTTGTCATTTGATTTTTAAAGTCTATTCCCAAGAATCCCCAAGGGTTACCACTAGAAGCCATTAATCCTGATCCCATCATGGACGTATGACTCTCAACAAAGATGAATGGGAAGGGGGAGAGAGGGTTTTGCGGACTTGGGAATGTAATTGTTGAGACTTGAATGTTACCACTAAATTCTGAAGTATTATTGAATGGGTCAGTTGCAGTTGAGCTAATAAAATCTCCGAGGCCTGTATCCGGGATAACGACTTCAAATGATGCGTTTCCACTACCATCGGTACTTACAACTGTTGAGGTAACAAACACGCGCCCTTCACCAAATCCAGATGGGTCGGGAATCATATTACGAAAAAATTGAATGGTAAAAGTTAGGTTCGGAAGGGTGTTGATTGTTCCACCCAGGATCGTTTGACTATCGCCAAAAGGAACTGCATAAGTTAAGACAGGATAATTCTGTTGTAGGTTTGCTAATAAATCTGGATCACCGAGGTCGTTAGGATCAACGCCTTTATCAACGAGGTCAATTCCTAGCTCACCATTACTAAATATTGAATTGGTAAGGATACCGTTAAAATCACCACTTTCTACCCATACACCTGTTTGTCCGTTGTAGGCGATAGTATTTCCAAGATTTTCAGAATATCCACCAATTAGGTTGGAGAATGAGTTGGTAATACGTATACCATTTTCTACATTGGGATTAGGGAGGAGTCCTGTTGCATCTGTGCCGATATAATTCCCTTGAACAGTATTATTGATAGATAGGTTGTTAATATATACACCATTTTGTTCATTTCCCGAAATGACATTCAACCCACTATCGGTACCATCACCAATTTTTGTCGTCGATGAGTTGTTAACTTCTACACCATCGCCACTATTACCTATTGCCATCAATCCTGTTGCATTTGTACCAATGAGATTGCCTAAGATCGATGTTGTTGAGGAGTTGTTGCTAATATGTACACCATCGGCATTATTACCAGAAATGAGATTGCCATCACCACTCGTATTTCCCCCAACGTTTGTGTTATCTGATCCAGAAATAAATACTCCATCGAGTGAGTTTCCGATAGCGGAGGATCCTGAAGAGTCTGTTCCGATTCTATTAGATAGAATGTTTGTTGTATTACTATTGACGATAGAAATACCGTTCGCATCGTTTCCAGAAATAACGTTGCCATTACCGTTATTTCCAATTTGGGTATTGGTAGAGTTGGAGACAGACACACCATTAAGCGTATTGCCGAGGTCAGCGTTACCAGCAGCGTTTAGACCGATGTTATTATCAATAATTTGGTTATTATCTCCACCTTCGATCGCTACACCGTTTTGTAAGTTACCAGAAATAATGTTACCATCACCATTGGTATTTCCTCCGACGTTTGTGTTATCTGATCCAGAAATAAATACTCCATCGAGTGAGTTTCCGATAGCAGAGGATCCGGAAGAGTCTGTTCCGATTCTATTAGATAGAATGTTTGTTGTATTACTATTGACGATAGAAATACCGTTCGCATCGTTTCCAGAAATAACGTTGCCATTA
>JBCDHL010000030.1:0-9483 GCA_038750095.1 Chlamydiota bacterium | reverse complement strand
TGATCTCAGTCTCTCTCCATATCTCCTCACTCTTCTGTATTTTGGAAAGAGCTTCGTCGTAACTGACGTAGATGATTTTCTTTTTAGGATACAGTACGGGTTGTAGGTTAAACTTATTTTGGATAAAGTACAGATATGCATTAATAAGTTCGACACTGCTGTTTTCAGCAAGGAAATTTTTAAGTTTTTCCTTTATACTTTCGGTAAGGCTGACCTCTTTAACCATCGTGACCTCTGGGGAATAAATTAGAGACTAAATACTTATTGACTGAGCTAAATTGTAAATATAAACCACTTTATTATCAAGGGGGATTTTTATGGTTGACATTCCTGCAGCAGGCAATGGCCAAGTGACCAAACGTTTTCCTAAATTAAAAATAAAAATTATAGAAGTTGAAGGATTCGAGAGCGTTGTTGAAGGAATCGACACAGAAACAAACATGCATTGTTATATTGCTGTTCACAGCACGAAATTAGGACCCGCTTTAGGTGGCACGAGAATTTACCCCTATAAAAATCCCGAAGATGCTCTTGATGATGTGATTCGCCTTGCTGAGGCGATGACAAGTAAATCTGCCATTGCAGAAGTTGGACTCGGCGGTGGAAAAAGCGTGATCATCGCTGACCCCAAAAAGCAAAAAAACAGTGCTTTGCTCCACTCTTTTGCTGAAGTCATCAATTATTTCCAAGGCAATTACATCTCCGCAGAAGATATCGGTACAACAACTCAGGACATGGCGGTGATGCGGGAAGTTACCCCCTACATTTCCTGTCTCGCCACCAAACAAAGTAGTGGAGATCCCAGCCGTTTTACAGCTTGGGGAATCTTTCGAGGAATTCAAGCTACGCTGAACAACTTATATGGTTCAAATTCTGTTAAGGGCAAAACAGTCGCTATCCAAGGGCTTGGACATGTCGGCAGCAAGCTCGCAGATTACCTATTTTGGCATGGAGCGAACCTCATCGTAACTGATGTCGACCAAAAAAAACTTGATCACGTCAAACACACTTACTCTGCAAAAGTCGTACCTCCCAATGAAATATTTGGCGTCGATTGCGATATTTTTGCTCCTTGTGCGATGGGTGGGGTGATTAACCCTGAAACAATTTCTCATTTTCGTTGCAAAGGAATTGCTGGTGGTGCCAATAATCAACTTTCAAGTCACGCCGACGGTCAATTAATTTTTGAAAAAGAAATTCTTTATGCCCCAGACTTTATTATCAATTCCGGGGGCTTGATCAATGCAGCCATGGAGTTTGAAGCTGATGGATATGATCCTATTCAATCTCGTAATAAAACAGACCACATCTATAACATTCTCACCAATATTTTCGATATGTCAGAAAGAGAATTTAAGCCGACAAGTTTAGTGGCTGATGAGATCGCCGAGCACAATTTAAAAGAAAAAATTGGCAAACGTATTGAGCCAATCGATTTTGGACACTGATTGTAAACAGTGGGGATGGATTTTTTTGGTGATTTTTGCTAAAGTGATTCTCTAAAAATAATCAACCCCATACGTACATCTAATGAAAGTTCCAATCGATACGCTGAATTCTTGCTTTAAGGAAGCTACAATAGCAGCATTTCCTGTGCTGGCAGAAGATGCCTTATTTCAAGTAGAAATTACCCAAAGTACCCAAGAAAAATTTGGCCATTATCAATTTAATTCAGCCATGCGATTGGCAAAAGTCTTAAAACTTGCCCCCAGGCAAATCGCAGAAAAAATCATGGAGCAGGTAAAAGCTCCGACGCTGATTGAGTCAATGGAGATAGCAGGGCCTGGATTCATCAACATTACCTTAACCCAAAGGTACATCAACGACTTCGTTAAAGCGATACTTGCTGACAAACACCTTGCTATCGACCTGCCTGAGACACCGCAACGCGTTGTTATTGACTTTTCCTCTCCAAACATCGCCAAAGAACTGCATGTCGGCCATCTCCGTTCCACCATCATTGGTGACTGCCTTGCCAGACTTTTTGAATTTCTAGGTCATGAGGTCATACGACTAAACCATATAGGAGATTGGGGCACCTCTTTTGGAATGCTGATCGCTTACCTAAAGAACAACGAGCCTCAAGTGCTGACTGGAGAAAAGGAGACTGACTTGCCACATCTCGTCAATTGGTACAAGGCCTCTAAGCAACAATTTGATAACGATGAAGAATTTAAGAAATGTTCACAGCAAGAGGTTGCAACCTTACAAAGCGGGAATCCCGAATCAATCAGAGCGTGGAAAATCATCTGTGACATCTCAGAAAGAGCTTACAGAGAAATTTACAGTCTACTCGACGTCTCTCTTAATGATAGAGGCGAGTCATTCTATAACCCTATGCTTCCGGGGGTTATTCAAGACCTTGAAGCAAAAAAGCTCATCTCCATTTCCGACGGGGCAAAATGTATATTCCTCGAAGGTTTCAAAAACCGAGAAGGAGACCCTCTTCCCTTTATGGTACAAAAATCAGACGGAGGATATAACTATGCGACAACAGACCTTGCAGCGATGAAACAACGAGTTCGTGAAGAAAAAGCGGACCGCATTATCATTATCACTGATGCGGGGCAAGCTACCCATTTTCAGATGCTTTCACAAGCATCAGAAAAAGTCGGTTACTTGGATCCAAATCAGGTAGAGTTCGACCACGTCACATTCGGCTTAGTTCTCGGCCCTGATGGAAAAAAATTCAAAACTCGTTCAGGAGATACTGAGAAACTGATCGACCTGATTATACAAGCAATCGACCGTGCAGAACAAATCATTAAAGAGCGCTCACCTGAAATGCCTGAGGAAAACCGTAAAAGTCTCGCAAAGGCTTTGGGAATAGGAGCCATAAAGTATGCAGATCTGTCCTGCCATCGAACCAGTGACTACACCTTTAGCTACGATCGAATGCTTCGTTTCGAAGGCAACACAGCAGCCTACCTGATGTACTCTTATGTACGAATTGCAGGTATTAAACGGCGTGTAGGTGCAGATATTGAAGAGGTGAAAAAGAGAGCGAGTGTTATGTTAGATCACCCCTCCGAATTAGCTTTAGGACTACACCTCAGCCGTTTCGGAGAAGCGTTGCAGCATGTGTCTGATGAACTACTTCCCAATCGCCTAACCGATTACCTCTATGGCCTCGCCGATAAATTCAACGCCTTTTTCCGTGACTGCCGCGTTGAAGGAACACCGGAACAGAATTCGAGATTACTATTATGTGAAGTTGTTGCGGAAACGATGAAACAAGGGCTCCACCTTCTTGGTGTTGAAACAGTAGAACGTATGTAAAAATGAGTAACCAGTGATGCGGTGTTTGGGTATAATCTATCTTTTAATGATGATAACCACACGACTCACCTCTGTTGAATATGTCACGGTGGATTTTAAAGGCTGTCAGTTTGGGAATCAGCTATTTCAGGTTGCAGCAGTTTTAAGCTTAGCGATCGACAACGATGCACAGGCAGTCTTTCCTCAGCTAGCAAGAAGAAAAGATGCCGGATTCCCAAAAAATTACAAACAGGTTTTTTTTCGATTAGACGTATCAGATCCACCCATAAAAAAGAAAACATCTTATGTAGAACCACATTATCACTACGCTCAGATACCTTACAAGTCTAACATCGTTTTATATGGGTATTTCCAGTCTGAAAAATACTTCAAACACAACAAAAACAAGATTTTACCACTATTTGCTCCTAATGAAGAGATCACAAACTACTTGAAGGAGAAATATGGGCATCTTCTACAACATAATACTACCGTAGGGGTGCACCTACGTTCATACCTAGTTGAAAAGCGAGGAGTTCAAATGAACTTTCCTACCTACAGTGCGGAGTATTATGAAAAAGCCATGCAACTGTTTCCCGAAGAAACGTTGTTTATTGTTTGCTCAAACAACATCAAATGGGCGAAGAAGATGTTGAAAGAGATCCCCAAAAAGATGGTGTTTGCTGAGGGAAATGACTACCTCCAAGATTTCTACCTAATCAGCATGTGTGACAACCAAATTATTTGTAATTCATCATTTTCTTGGTGGGCAGCCTATATGAATCCCAACCCCAATAAGCGCGTAATTATACCCCCGCACTATTTTCGGAACGGGCGTTTTAACGAAGAAGACCTCTTCCCTGAGGAGTGGGAAAAGATAACAGACCTAAAAGCCCCCTACCTTCCTATATCAAAGAAACCGAAGAAGTAAAATTAAAAATATCACAAAGAACTTTGTTCGATTTCCTCATGCTCTACCCAACGGTCATGTGACTTAATAAGTTCTATTAATCGATCATCAGCCTCATTAAAAGGTATGTTTTTTTCTACACACTCCTTTCCAACGTATAGGTCAATCATTCCAGGCCGTGAGCCAACATATCCAAAATCGGCATCAGCCATCTCTCCTGGACCGTTTACAATACATCCCATAATAGCGATTTTGACCCCGGGAAGGTGCTGGGTACGTTCTTTAATACGTCTTGTTACCTCTTGTAAATCAAAAAGGGTACGTCCACAACTTGGACAAGAAATAAACTCTGTTTTAATTGTGCGCATGCGTGCAGCTTGGAGAATACCAAAGCTAAGAGAGCGAATAGTTGCTAAATCATTACCAGTAGCTTCAAGGCATAGCCCATCACCGAGTCCATCACATAACAAAGAGCCACATTCAGTTGATGCTTTGATGACGAGCTCTTCTGGGGTACAATCATAGGAAAAGTTCAGAACCACTGGAGTCGTTAAACCTTTTTCTTTTAGCCAGTCAAAAAACAGTCTCGCAACATGCAAACGATTTTCTTTAGGTGCCAGAAAAATAACCGATAGGTTAATCTGTGTGAGATACTCCCAATCACTTTTTGAGGAGTCTGTTATCCTTATCACATTTTGCAATTCAATGCCATCTTGGGCATTTATACGAAAACGCTCTGTTTTTTTTTGGTATTTCTTTTCTTCAATAGCCTGGCCTATCGACTTGATGCTCACACTACCGTAAGTTCCCTCGTTACAAAATTGTGTAACACCAATGTCTCTTACACGTTGCACCTTTCTCTGACAACGCTCCTGTGTTAACGGTTTTTGCATGACGATACCATCCGCAGAATCCATTTTTAGCTTCGGAGTTTGAAGCTCCTGGTCACAACCAATTTTCTGGTAGAAACTTTCTTCTGCAACTTCATCTTCGTTGACTAGGAGGTAAACTGTTCCATCTCGATGCATGGATACATTTTTTGGGAGCCTCACCTGCCTCCGTTGAACTGACTGAAAGTCGCGGTGAGCCTCTTCGAAAGGATTAATTCCTTTTCCTAAACAGCACTGATAAAACTGAATCAACCGTTTACAAGGGTCAATCTCATACCAAGGATCTTCAGTTAAAGATACACGAATGGTATCTCCTAAACCATCTAACAAAAGTGCACCAATACCCATAGCAGATTTAATACGGCCATCTTCTCCTTCTCCTGCTTCTGTAACACCTAGGTGCAAAGGATAGTCCCAACCTAATTGATACATTTCTGCAGCTAGCAAACGATAAGCAAGCACCATCACTTGAGGGTTAGATGACTTCATGGAAAAGACAAAATTATGATAATCATTTTTTCGACAGATTCTTGCGAACTCCAAGGCTGATTCCACCATTCCCTCAGGTGTGTCGCCATAGCGATTCATGATACGATCTGAAAGAGAGCCATGGTTCGTCCCGATACGCATCGCCCTTTTTAGCTCACGGCATTTGAGAACTAGAGGTGTAAATTTTTCTTCAATTCTCAACAATTCTTCACCATATGAGGTATCGTCATACTCTAAAACTTTAAAAGTCGCGCGCTTATCAGCATAATTACCGGGGTTTACCCTAACTTTTTCGATAAATTCTACAACTTTCATAGCTGCAGGAGGAAAAAAATGGATGTCGGCAACAAGAGGAATGGTGTACCCCTTCTTTATCAATAAATTTTTTATCTCTTCACAAGTTTCCGCCTCTTTATTTCCCTGTACGGTCACACGAGCAATTTCACACCCATGGTCGGCCAGTTTGATGATTTGTTCGACAGTTGCCTCAGCATCTCGGGTATTGGAAGTTGTCATGGACTGGATACGAACAGGGTTATCCCCCCCAATACCCACGTTACCAACCATCACCTCCCGAGTAGGCCGACGTTTTGTCTGATAGATAGACTCACAATATTTCATCAAAGGAACCTCAATAAAAGTAGGAAAACAAAGCGGTATTGTATCAATTCTTGACCTTCACTGCAAATACTTAAAGATTGAGAAATATTATTTATCCGTGATACTTTTTTTAATTCCACTTGGCAGCAGGAGATTTCTTATGACTATACTGATAAAAGCTTTTCGTTTTTTACTTGTTCTACCATTAGCCATTGCACCTTCACTTTTAGAGGCAAAATCATACGTCATCGGCAAATTAATTGGTCAACTCGGCAATCAAATGTTTATCATTGCTGCTACGACCAGCTTAGCACTAGACAACGGCGCGATTCCGGTATTTCCTGAGCTTACTAATCCTCCACAACCTGACTTCAACATTCCCCACAACTATCAGAAGTTATTTGCTCACCTAAACAGTAAAAAGCCTTCACTAAAAAAAAAGCGTCTCTATTCCGAACCACACTTTCACTATAGTCCAATCCCCTATAAGAAAAATATCAAGCTTTCAGGACACTTCACGTCAGAGAAGTACTTTCTCAAGCACAAGCAAAAAATCATTAACCTTTTTTCTCCTTCACCACAAATCGTTAGTTACCTAAAGAGTAAGTATCAAGACATCATCGATCACCCTAATACTGTATCGATTCACTTACGATCTTACCTCAAAGAAGATCCTGATGGAGGATATCACATTACATATGGGATAACCTATTTCCAGAAAGCAATGAGTTTATTCCCTGAAGATACACTCTTTATTGTGTTTTCTAATGACATGAATAAGTGTAAAAGAGAGTTTGCAAATATACCCGGAAACTTAAGATTCATTGAAGGTGAAGATTATATCGATGACTTTTTCTTAATGAGCATGTGCAAGCATAACATCATCTCAAACTCAACCTTTTCTTGGTGGGCTGCCTATTTAAATAGAAATCCTGAAAAAACAGTTATTGCCCCTTTTCCCTGGTTTGGCCCCAGCGCTAAACTTGATACAAAGGACCTCATCCCTGAGGGGTGGCACATCATCCACAATTAACCGTTCTCTTGATTACGCTTTTTTAGGTAAGCGATCAACTTATCGGCAGCTTTATCTGAAAACAAGTAGGAAACGTGACCTGTAGCATCCAACCAATAAACTTTAGTCCGCTTTTTTGGTGTATTTCCATCCGTAGCGGAAGTCAATGGACGGATCACATAATCACATTTGCTAGCGATGTAATAGTGGCGAGTTTCTTCATTTTCAGTGGCGGCTCTCCTACGCTGATTATCGGTAAATTCCTTTTCAAACATCTCTCTACCAGCTTTACTCCACCAAGCAAAAACAGCAACTTTTGTTCTGTTTAGTGGTGTTCCAAGAGTACAGATGTCATCAACAATAACGCCATCTTTTTTGGCATATTTCTGATTGTAATGACGTGCGACAAGACCTCCCATGGAGTGACAGACGAATTGTACGTGAAGAGTATCCTCTTCTTTAATCAATTTAGCTTGAACCATGCCCTTTTTATACTGAACAACCATCTTATGGACTTTATCAGCGTAATCATCGATAGAATGACACCAATTTCCGAGGTTAATACTGGCAAAGTTTTTAAGACCAGCCTCTTTGAACCTATATAAGTGATATATCCAGTTGCTGGAGCTTCCAAGGAATCCATGAATAGCGAGACGCAACGGCTGTTTGGGATCAATCTCTTCTGGTTTTGGGTTGCTCTTTGCGCAATCGATGGGAAAAATAATCCCTAGTGCAACTGCCGAAGCTAATCCTAAAACGGCAGATTGAATGTAGTTTCCTGTTAAACGTAGACTGTTGGGTAGATGTGGACTTATTTTTTCCCAAACTTTTAGGGTTAATAAAACAGCCAGAACGACAGCACAAACAATGGCAACCGTTGTGGCGATGGGTAATGCGACAGTCGAAGTCGCGGTAAAAGTCAATACAGCGGCTGTAGCTCCAGCTGCAAATCCCAAACCCAGCGCAATACTTGCAAGAATTTTGAATGCTTTGTTTGCAGCCTTTTTGATGCGGAATCCTTCCTTAGGTTCATTTGGTTCACCAGCATCTAAAAAATGTACCTTTCCCTGTTTAACAGATGAATTATCACCGACCTGTTCAGAAATAGTATCAAAAGTCGTCATATTTCTACTTTATAAGCCTCCCCCGGTACTTCCTTGACATAGCGAGGAACGGCATAACCGGGCAAGACCCGCTTAAGTTCTTCGATCATCCTTTTTCCCTTTTCAATGGGTACTTCAAAATGCGTTGCACCAGCGACTCTGTCTAATTGGTGCAAGTAATAGGGAACGACTCCATGATCGACTAATTTTTCACATAGTTCGGTAAGTGTATCAACATTATCATTGATCCCGGCTAGTAGTACAGCTTGGTTAAGTACCGTTACCCCATTTCGCTGCAGCCTGTTTAAATAGGCAAATAGATCTTTATCCAATTCACGTGGGTGATTGCTATGAATGACAAACCACACTTTTAAACGCGAGTTTTCAATGATTTCCAAAAATTCTTCATCGATTCGTTCAGGAATTCCTATGGGAAATCGAGTATGAAACCGTAATTTAGTAACGTGTGGAATCTCATCAATCTGCGATATAAGTGTTCTTAATGCTACGTTTGATAATGAAAGAGGATCTCCTCCAGAAAGGATCACCTCTTTAACAGTAGGATCATGACGAATTGATTCTATTTCGGGTTCAAAATCTTTCCTTTCTACCTCGTAATCAAAATGGCGACGAAAACAGTAACGACAGTGCATGGCACAACTGCTAGTAGTCACTAAAAGCACACGGCCATGGTACTTATGTAACAATTTAGGAGAGCATAAGGCCTTTCTATCACCAACCGGATCCCTCGAAAAGTTTTCATCTTCCATCGTCTCATCAGTAACTGGAAGAAACTGTTTGAGAATGGGATCGTCCAAGGTTTTTTTTTCAATTTTAGCTGCAAGGCGATAAGGTAAATTTAGGGGAAAACGACATTTTTTCAAAATTTTAGATGACTGCTCTTGATTAAGTTCTAGAAAACTGACGAGTTCGGTCCATTTTTTAAAATTGTTTTTTTGAATTTGCCTCCACGTCGGTGGAAGAACTGCTATGGTCACAAGGCTACTCTTAATTTTGAAACACGTTCGGTATAGATTATTACTGTTTAATTAGTTAAATTCAATGCTTTCGTATGTTAGTCAGGAGCTCCCGTGAAAAAATAAATTGAATGGGTTTTTCTCGGATTTCTACTTACCAGAAAATCGCGGGTAGGCGGAAAATCATGGAAATTAAGAGTCCATTTTAAAATCCGTATAAATCTGAGTTAAAAAATTCAAGGCT
>JBCDHL010000029.1:0-9490 GCA_038750095.1 Chlamydiota bacterium | reverse complement strand
TAAGAATTCAACTTTCTTAACATAAACTTAACAAAACCACCTTTATACTAAAAAGAATTGTAAATAATGCTTGATAGGTAGAGCTTTTGTATCTAATGGACAAACTCGAGGTTATATCAATCGTTTTTCAAAATTTGATTTTTGGCAAAGAGAAAGCCAAAATTCCAAATTTTATTCTATTCAAATGCTAGTAAAGAAAAACTTCTGATAGGGGTATGTCGGTAGGTTCGGCAGGTATAGTTTCTTTAGTAAACTGCTCTTTATATCCTATTCCGAAAAAAGGAATTTCTGAAGAAAGTTCTGCTAGAAATCGATCATAAAAACCGCCTCCATAACCAATTCTGTGATTGTTTTTATCAAATCCGATGGCCGGTACTAGAACGAGTGAAATTTCACTCAATTGCACTTCTTCACACAACTGTGGGTTAGGTTCAAGGATTCCCCAGTTGTTTTCTACAAGTTCACGTTCCATTTTGATAACGCGATAAACCTTCATTTTTTTACCATCTAATTTTGGTAAAGCTAATTTTTTTTTCTGAGAAAGTTTTGTGTTGATGAGCTTTGTACAAAACTCATCACCAAAACTTGAGTAGGACAAAATAATTGGATGTTCACAAAAAACTTCATCTAAATGAGTAAGAGCACTCCTAGATGCATGGACACGACGGTCTTCACCCACATTTGCACGCTCCCTCTTTAGAAGCTCACGCAACAACTGTTTTACACTATGATGCCCAATGGTCATTCGGATGGAACTCCTTTGATATATTGTATTTTTCTCAAATAATTTCCTTCCGAATCGAATATTGTGGCTATCCCATTTCCATCACGAATTTTTGAAATGGGGAGTTTCTGTCCTTTACGAAAATATTTACCGCTCGATAGTTTTTCATTTTCGTACTCTTCGATCATCATCAAGGTTCCGTCCTCATACCACGCAGTGAGAAGCCCATTTTTCTGATTCTTGCTGATTTCTCTTTGGCTTTCTTGCTTCCCATTAGGATACCAGGTTTTTACATTGCCTTGTACAGTTCCCTGATACCAATTGACCGATAGTTTTGGTAAAGGTGCATTTTGATACTTTTTCATTTCATAATATTCAATTTCTTCACCATGCTTGGCGCCATTTTTTACGTGGTAACTGTTGTGAACGGTTCCATTCTCCGAAAAAACTTGTACCTTTCCGTCTAACTCTCCATGATGATACTCGTGGAGTTCAGCCACACGTTCCCTTCCAAATAGAGCTCGAAATCCTTCTCCATCCTCAATACCACCGATTCGACTCTCTTTTAAATCGTAATAGACCCCATTATTGAGCTTTCCTTGGTGATAGGTCTCTTGCGCAGCAATTTGTCCATTATGCCAGTAGCGGATCGACACCCCATTTTTCTTTCCATCTCTGTATTCGTTAGTTTGAAGGAGGTCAGCACTCTCTAAATAGATCTCTTCGGTTCCTTGAACCACACCTCTTTGAAAGGGGATACGCTTCCAAATCTTTCCATTCGGATGATAGTAGAGGGTATCACCTTCTAATATTCCTTTTGAATACAGTACTTCTGCTTCAATAGTTCCTTCACTATCCCAAGCGACGCATGCTCCATCAAACACCCAAGTCTTCTCATGTGATGGACCAACATCTCCAACTCCTCCGATAACTGTGGCATCAATTTTAATGTTTCCATTTTCATACCACTCGCTGTACTTTCCAAAAGCTCTGTTGTTCAAGATGTCAAGGTACTGCTTAATTTGCCCATTGTCATGATAGGTCGTGATTGTTGCTTTGATATCACCATTGGGCATACGGCTATAGATACGCATCACTTTTTGATAAGCTTGTGGAGAGACAAAATTTACTCTTTCATATTGCTCCAAACGATCTTTATTACTGATCGTTTCAGAAAGACCGTTTCTGTCGATGATGTGAATACTCGTTAATTTAGGATTATAGACTGTTACAGGCCTTTTAACACATCCTGTCAACACACAAAAACCAAATATTCCTATACATAAAAATTTCGAGTATCTAGAAATCATTATAAGTACTCTCGTTTTAAAAGTTTCATGTTGAGGCTATAGATTTCGTTGTCGTTCGCCTGCTTTTTTTTGTCCAATTTAAAATCCAAAACAATCATCTGTGGGCGGTTGGGGCCTGGTTTATATGGACCAATCTTAATACCTTCGACACGAGCTAACACCTTACGAATATCTTCAATATTCACCTCGACAGAATGAGAGAGAGTCTCGGTGGTCTCTTGATAGAGTGGATAAGACTGAACCACTCCTTCAGTAAAAACAAGGCTATTGCCAGGTCCGGTTAAAAAGTCGAGCCGAGTTGTTATATTTGTATCACCAGTAAAATTTTTATGATTGACAATCTTCTGTAAAGCTTCGATCTCTGGCTCTAGAAAAGTGAGCGTTTCAAGATATTTATCGATATAAAAATGATCAGCTTCTTTGTAGTGATCGATCACAGCCATATTCACCGACTGCTTTCTTTTATAGGCTTCTGATTTATCTTCCACAAGATTAATCATCCGATCGAGTTTATCCACAGTATTCAATTCACCCCATAATGAAAAAAGTACATACAATACTGGTAGTATACCTATGATCATGACATAGATGACAAATCGATTTTTAGGTATTTTATCAAATATTTCCAGTTTCATTATTTCCAACCTATGGGTAGTATGTTCGGTCTTTCAGGAAAAAGGATGTTCTGTATTTTCCTCTATTGGAACTCCACTTTACCTCTCCTTTCGGATCAACCATGCGGTTATCTTCTATCAAGGCGTCGTGAAACTCTCTCGCAAGCTTGGGTGTCGTACTTGTAAACTCCATTTCCACCTTGACTTGATACTTATTTCCCCGCTTTTTCTCATCTGGTCGTTTAACCATGGAATAATTAAAATTTTCAATATGGATTAGAGATTGTTTATCATCCGTTTCATCACCAGCAAGAACGACATTAGGATGCGTTGAAAGCCAAGCAAGAACATCAGATACTTGCGGTGTATTAGGCATAAGAGCTATCGGCTGTGGAGCAGCATCGATTTCACTTTCCAAGTAATCGAGACGGTTAAATAGCCCCATCATTTCTAGGTCTTCAATCGGTAAAATTTCTCCTTCATATTCTCCTGTTTTTTGCTCATATCCCATTTCAAACTCTTGGTATGAGGTATTCATATAGGAAAGCATATCGCCATAACGCTCTTTCAGATGATCCTCTTTTGCTCCGATCCATGCCTGTCCAAACAAAAAAATTCCGACAACAAGCATAAAGCAAGAAATAAAATAGATCGCTAGTGGCTTCATCAATCGTTTTAAAGGATTTGGATGAGAAAGTTCTCCTTTTCGTAAATTCAATGATTCTTCACCTGCAGGCATTCCGCTTAATGCAAGACCAATGGGAACAGCGTTTTTCTTGAGTGCTTCATCATCAAATTTTAAACCATCACGATCTACCATTGAGACTTCCTCCATATGCAGATCGTTTACTAAGCGTTTACAAAAAGATGAAACAGCACCTCCCTCACCTGTCAAAAACAGTTTTTTTACATCTTCACCTTTCATCTGCTTTGCTAACCCATAAAATGTTTTCAGTAGCTCCATTCTAAGGTGATCAATGGACTGCATTAGACTAGGAAACCGCTCTTTATCCAACGATGTAAAATCCAGCTGGTTGATTTCAATGTGCGCCTGCTCATCAGACAAACCTAAATCTTCAGCGTAGGCATCAATTAATGCCATAAATCCTTTCGGTAAGAACTGTCCTGAAAGCAACTTCCCTTCATGCACCAATCCACAGGTCGTATTCCTACTTCCTACGTGCGCAAATAGGTAAGTGGGTTCATCTTTCACAAAATACTGACAAAACGATAGTACAGCCGCAGGCACTGTCGACACGACCTCTGGCTCTATATCATATTCTTTCCAAAGAGATAGATGGTTATGAACATGCTCTTTTTTAACGCCAAAAATGGTTAATTCAGACCCTTCATCCTCAGTCTTTACACGCATCCAATCGACAACGGCATCACCCGAATCGAAAGGGAGAATGGGTTCTGACTGAAACTCAATAACTGAATCAATGTCGCGCTCTTTCTTCAATTTTACAAATAGCGTTCGAACGAGTGTTTCACTACCACTGATCGCAGTCAGGGTAAGATGCGATTTGACCAGTTGTCCCAACTTCTTACCTTGGTCGTCGATGTAAAGCGGATTTACATATTCACCACTTTCACTTTTCTTCACAGGAATTGAAAACAGTTCATTAAAAATAACTTTTTCTTTGTTCTGTGTTAAAAAAACAACTTTTAACAGGTGATCTTCAATTTGCAAACCAACGGCATGTAGGGCTTTAGGTTTTTCAGGTGACATCTGGATGATCCTAATAATAATAAATTATCTATTACAAGAAATCCCTATTATAACAAAGAGTGAGTTAAATGTAAAAACAAAAACTGAAATAGTTATTTGACAACCTACCTATATATTCATATTGATTATCTTTAGCTCTACCTCGTTATATCCTTGCAAAAGGATTCTTTCTTTGTTAAATTTAAAATTTATTAGATAACTCGGAGTCTTCAATCATGGACCGATATCATGAGCCCCCAGTAATGCCAAGAGCATTTCTATGGCGACGTCTTCAGTCATTTATGGGACTTTTTCTCGTCATTTTTCTCATTGAGCACTTACTGACAAATTCACAAGCCTCTCTGTTAATTGGAGATGATGGAATTGGATTCATCAATGCAGTCAATGGCATCCACAACTTACCATACCTTCCTGTCATAGAAATCACTCTATTAGGAGTCCCCTTTTTCATACACATTGTCTGGGGAATTAAGTATCTCATGACGAGCAAACAAAATGCATATGGTAACGACCCAACCCATCCAACATTGGGTAAGTATGCCAAAAATCACGCCTACACATGGCAACGTATTACTTCTTGGATTCTCGTTTTTTTTGTCATTGGACACGTCGTACAAATGCGCTTTATGAACTACCCTACGTCAGCAAAAAAGGGAACAGAGACCTTTTACATGATTCCTGTTAGTTTGGATGATGGAATTTACACCGTATCCGAGCGTTTAGGAGTGTCATTAGTCTCCAAAAACCAGATCAAAGAAGAAAGAAAAAAGCTCGATTCTCCGCAATTGAAAGCAGGTCCACCTACAGAGTCAATCACTGGATTTTTCTCAAGGATCACAGAAGCTTTTACAAGCTCTTCTGATGATGGACTGCAGAAAAAAGAAGTCCAGGAACTTCTTGCCGAACAGGAGCTTCGTCAACAGAAAGATTGGGTTAAAGCACTCACAGCTTGGACTTTAAATCCTGGAGAGGTCATTGCCATTGCACCAGACTTCGGAACAGCTGAACTCATGTTGGTCAGGGACACATTCAAAAGCCCACTCATGCTATTTCTCTACTCTATTTTTGTTCTAGCAGCAACTTACCACGCCTTTAACGGGCTATGGACATTTAACATTACATGGGGGATAACTCTTACGGCACGCTCTCAAAGTTATATGCGCATATTTTCAGTATTTTTAATGTTTGTGATCGGATTCTTAGGCTTAGTCGCCATCTGGGGATCCTACTTAGTAAACCTCAACCACTAGGCGAATTTGAATATGGAACAAGAAGCAGAAAAACACGTCATCGTTGTTGGTGGAGGTCTGGCAGGTCTCGGAGCTGCTATGAAACTGGCAGATCAGGGCTGTCACGTCTCCATCGTTAGTGTAACAAAAGTGAAACGTTCACACTCTGTATGTGCGCAAGGCGGTATCAACGCAGCGATCAATTCAATGGGTGAAAACGACTCTCCAATCATTCATGCCTACGATACCATCAAAGGTGGTGACTTTTTAGCAAACCAACCACCGATTTTAGAACTATGCTTGACCGCTCCAAGAATTATCCACATGCTAGAACGTTTTGGCTGTCCGTTTAACAGAACACCAGAAGGAAATCTCGATTTTCGACGCTTTGGGGGAACTCTTTACAATAGAACGGCATTCTGCGGCGCATCGACAGGACAGCAACTCCTTTACGCTTTGGATGAGCAAGTTAGAAGAAATGAAGCAAAAGGTCGAGTTAAAAAGTATGAAAATCACGAGTTCATGAGGTTGATCCAAGACAAAGACGGCATCACTCGTGGAATCGTCTACATGGACCTCTTCAACCTAAAACTCAACGTACTAAAAGCCGACGCCGTTGTCATCGCCACAGGAGGTCTAGGTTTACTCTTTAGAAAATCTACAAACTCGACCTTCTGTACAGGAGCGGCGAACGGAAGACTCTATCGCCAAGGCATGAGATATGCCAATGGAGAATTCATCCAAATACACCCAACAGCAATTCCTGGAGCTGATAAGCTCAGGCTTATTTCAGAGTCTGTTAGGGGTGAAGGTGGACGCGTGTGGGTATACGGAGACGCTTCCAAACAAATCGAGGCACCAAACGGAGAGATGATTCCTTGCGGTAAAACAGGAGAACCTTGGTACTTCCTCGAGGAAATGTACCCGGCCTTCGGAAACCTCGTTCCACGTGATATCGGTGCCCGTGAAATCCTACGTGTATGCGAATTAGGTCTGGGTGTAGAAGGTGGTCTAAAAGTCTACTTAGATGTCACACACCTTCCCGAAAAAACACTGCATAAACTAGAGGCTGTTTTAGACATCTACAGTAAATTTACAGGGTTTAATCCCAGAAAAGTACCCATGGAAATTTTCCCTGGTGTTCACTATACCATGGGAGGAGCCTGGGTAGACTATCCGTCCTGTGATGACCCTGACCGTAGCGAGCGTTTTCGACATATGACAAACCTGAAGGGATGTTTCGCTGCGGGAGAGTGCGAGTACCAGTACCATGGAGCCAATCGATTAGGTGCCAATGCACTTCTCTCCTGTATTTTTGCCGGGCTTGTTTCTGGAGTGGAAGTCCCACGCTACCTAAAATCCTTAGAGACCACTCACCGAGATACTGACGAAAAGATTTTCCAAGAAGCGTTACAACTTGAAGAAGACTTCAAAGTCGACCCCATGTCAAGGGATGGTGAAGAGAATATTCACAAGCTTCACGATGAGCTTTCTGACTTGCTAGTACGTAATTGCACAGTAAAAAGAAACAATAACGATCTCGATAAAACGTACGAGAAAATAGAAAAAATTCGCGAACGATATCAGCATATCAAACTCGACGACACCACGCAGTTTGCCAATCAGACCTATGCCTTTGCAAATCAATTTAGTTATATGATCGATCTAGCTCAGCTAATTACAAAAGGGGCTAGACTCCGTGACGAATTTAGAGGAGCGCATTTTAAACCTGAATTTCCGGAACGTGATGACAAAAACTGGCTAAAAACTACCATCGCTACATTTGATCCAAAACAAAACGATCATGTATTTACATACGAACCGGTCGACACTCGTCACCTTGATCCCAAAGGGGTCGTTCGTGATTACACAAAAGCAAAAAGGGTAGAGCGACATTTATCAAACATACCAGATAAAATTGAAAGCCAACTTCCACTTTGAGGTAGGTCATGACTAACAAAAAGAATACGTTTATTTTAAAAATTTATCGAGGGTCACCAGGAAAACAGTACTGGGAGGAGTTTGAACTCGAAAGACACCCTTTCCTTAATGTCATTTCAGGGCTAATGGAGATCCAGAAGGAGCCCATTAACAGGAAAGGAGAGCGCGTTACCCCTGTCGTCTGGGAGCAGGGTTGTCTTGAAGAGGTATGTGGTTCCTGTTCGATGTTGATCAACGGCATCCCAAGACAAGCTTGCTCATGTCTCATCGAACCGACTATCGAAGAAACTAAGTCTACCACGATCACACTTGCCCCACTCACAAAGTTTCCTCTCGTCAGAGACTTGATCGTAGACCGCACGATCATGTTTGAAAATCTGAAAAAAGTCCACGCATGGATCGATACTGACGGTGCGTTTGAAAAAGGGCCCGGACCAAAAATAAGTCCTAGTAAACAAGAAATTATGTACCACCTTTCAGAATGTATGACATGTGGATGTTGTACCGAATCCTGTCCACAGGTTAATGAGAACTCTAAATTTGTTGGGCCGCAAGTCATCGCACAGGTCCGACTTTTCAACGCGCACCCGGTGGGTAAAACGCAAAAGCAAAAACGCTTAATTCCTTTGATGCAAGAGGGAGGAATTGCTGACTGTGGTAACGCACAAAACTGTGTCAGAGTTTGTCCAAAGAAGATTCCATTAACAGATGCAATTTCTGCTGTTGGACGTGATGTAAATCTACAAGCGATCAAAAACCTATTTAGCTTTCCTGAACGGGAGAATAATTAAAAAAATTTGAGACATGATCGGTATAAAAAAAAGCAGACAGGAGAGCGAAGGTGCCTGTCTACTGAAACCTTTACAATCGATAGTTACAACGTCTACCGACCCATCTCAAACTCCTGGTTCAAAAATTATTGATTTCGAACACTGATTTTGAGAATTTTGCAAAGCCAATGGTTACTGTGTAGCCACAATCAGTGGCTTAGCAAACCACTGTCCATTATTTTATTAACGTCTGCCATTTGTAGGGCATCCGCCTGAAGGGCAACCATTGTCACAAGCCTGTGGGCAAACTCCACATTTTTTAACTGTGTATCTGCAAGGCTCATATGTGCAGTGTGTTACATTATAAGATTTTGTACGATACTTTGTGTCGTACTCAGTGTAGTATTCAGGCTTTTGTCTGCAGTGTGTTTTGGTATAGTACTCAGGAACTTGACGGCAGTATGTCTTAGTATAGTACTCAGGGACATAGCGGCAGCACTTTCTAGGTACTTGGTAGGCTTCAGTATAACATTTTTTTTCACAGTGGTATTTCGGCTTATATTTGACCATTGGGCAATAGCAAACACAAGGTCCATCTTTGTATTCGCAGCCAGGGTCAATAGGTTGGCCGTTGTGTGTTGTTTGTCCTGCTTCACCGCTTGATGCGAAAAGAAGACTTAAACAACAAATAGCAGTACTCCATGCAAATTTAGCTTTCATAACACCTCCATGTGTTAGTCAGTTAATGGCACAATCTGATCTATATCATATCTTTATTTTCTGTGTTAATCGAAATTTAACAATTCATAACCAGCTAATTACTAATTCTGTAAAATTAAAAAAACCATTTTTTAAACACCAAATCACTCAAAGAAAATTTATTATGAAAAATCACCTATGAAACGGCTTCAAATTTAATCATTTATATCAAATTCTGAAATACGATAGGTATAATCAACCCTTAAAGATTAATTTGACATTTTTATTAGAAGACATCCAATTGGCAACAGCTACAGCAGGAGTCAAACTCCACTCTTTAACCAATTCCAAAAGAACTAAGATACCGTTCCAAGCTCCATAATCTAAATTTCCTCCAGATATTTTACCAGTTAAGATATCTTTTTTTCCTCCGGAAATGAACCCATCTTCTTCATCCCAATTTTTTACTTC
>JBCDHL010000028.1:0-9536 GCA_038750095.1 Chlamydiota bacterium | reverse complement strand
ATAAGGAAAAATAAATCAGAAGAGTGTAACCTATGTTAGTGAATCAAGTGTTACCTATGTCAGCGTTCGTACAGGGAGGTACAGCATGGTACGCATTTTTTTGATGAATCAAATATCTTTTAAACAACCAAATTCCAAATTGAGTCTTGTCAGTAAGAAAAAACATGGGTTACTCTTTTGTCGTCAAACACAGGAGCAACCCAATGAGCCACAAGAAACGTGACTGGTCAAAGTATAACAAGACTCTAGTAAATCGTGGAAGCCTAACTTTATGGTTATCACCTGAAGCAATGAAATCCTGGAAGGCGAAGAAGATTTCCGGGAAGTCAGGAAGACCGTTCCAATATTCAGATAGTGCTATTCTTACGGCATCAACTATTAGATACCTGTTCAATCTAGGACTACGAGCCTGTGAAGTTTTTTTGACGTCATTATTTCAACTTCTCAATTCATCCTTAAAAGTGCCTTCCTATACTCAAATTTGTAGGCGCTCAAAAAAGCTATTGTTACCCAGAGATCTTTTAGAGGAGCAAGTTGTAAAGCATATTGTAGTAGACGCTACAGGTTTGAAGGTCTACGGAGAGAGTGAGTGGAAGGTAAAGAAACATGGTGCCAGTAAAAGGCCTCAGTGGCGTAAGCTCCACCTCGCAGTGGATGAGCAAACACAGGAGGTTGTATTTGCCGATATGACCAGTGAACATGTGCACGACACAACTTTTGTTCCTGAAATATTGGAGAAAAGGAAAGGAATTAAGCGTGTTGTAATGGATGGGGCAGCCGACTCTTCAAAGCTCTACAAGCTTTGCTGGGAGAGAGCCATAGACTTGCTTACTCCTCCACAGAAGAACGATCGAAAAAGACCGGAACCCTGGCTTGTACAAAGGAACAACAGAGTGTTAGAGATCTTTTAGTGTCTTCCAAGCCAATTCATAAGTATATTCAAAACATTGAATGACTCCCTGTTTCTCCAACTTTGACAACGAACGTTGTTTTGAAAGTTCCATAGCAGACTTTAGTTCCAAGTATACATTTGAATAGTTAGTAAATCTTTGTATCCATCTAATATCCAAGTTCATGTCCTTCTCACAAGCATAAATTTTTAGTATGAACTGATTTTAAGGTAAAATGAAATATTTTGCTGAATGAGTATTTTGCCTGCGAGTCATCTTTCACCATCAGCTTTTTAGGTAAATCATCACTAATCACATAAACCACTGTTAGCATAGTCTTCCTTAGTACTCTCTCGTAGAGTTTTCAACTTGAATTAATTACCTCGTTCACCTAACCTGACGCTAACGCATCAGAGAGAGAAACAGAAGATGAAACAAACCTTCGCAGGGCGCGATATCCTTGCCATAGATGATCTATCCAAAACAGATATTCTCGAAATTCTCGAAACAGCAAAGGAACTCGAACATAACCCCAAAAAAAAGAGCCTCGAAGGACATATCCTTGGGAGTTGCTTTTTTGAGCCTTCAACACGAACACGCCTCTCTTTTGAGTCAGCAATGCAACGTCTCGGTGGTCAAGTCATGGGCTTCGCTGATGACAAAGCGACAGCGATACAAAAAGGGGAAAGTCTGCGTGACACAATGAAGGTCTTAGAAAATTATGTAGATCTCATTGTCATGCGACACCCTCTTGAAGGCTCTGCACAGCTAGCGGCAGACTCTATCGATATCCCTGTCATCAATGCCGGTGATGGTGCCAACGAACACCCTACACAAACACTTCTCGACCTCTTTACTATTCAAAAAACGCAAGACCGATTAGACAATCTTTCCATTGCTATGGTCGGCGACCTCAGATATGGACGCACCACTCACTCTCTTGCACGTGCAGCTGTACATTTTGGAATGCGCCTCTATTTTGTTGCTCCACAATCCTTAGAAATGCCCAAAGAAGTTTGTAACTTTCTACGTGATAATAAAATAAAATTCTCTTTCCACAGAAGTATCGATGAGGTTCTTCACAAAGTCGACATCCTTTATCTCACACGCATTCAAGAGGAGCGCTTTACAGATAAGCAAGAGTACTTACGACTAAAAGACCAATATATACTGACAGCCTCCGATTTAGAACATGTGAAGGAAAACCTAAGAATTCTCCACCCCCTTCCAAGAAATGAGGAAGTCGATCGTAGCGTTGACAAAACACCTTATGCCTCCTACTTCAGCCAAGCGAATAATGGGCTGGTGGTTAGACAAGCGTTACTAAGGCTTGTCCTGGGACAAAATTAACTAAGAGAGTAAACGGATGTATACAGAAAGTAAAACCTTACCAATTTCTGCTATTAAGAATGGGGTTGTCATCGACCATGTTAATGTAGGGCAGGCCCTGACAATCATCAGTATTTTAAAACTTTCTTCCCCTGAGCAACCTATCACGCTAGGTCTAAATCTTCCGAGTGCATCCATGGGTTCGAAAGACTTGATCAAACTCGAGGAGTATAGATTAACGGATGAAGAGTGCGACAAAATTGCGGTCCTTTCCCCAAACGTGTCGGTCAATATTATTCAAGATTTCGAGATCATCGAAAAAATGAAACTCGAACTGCCCGATAAAATTGCCGCTATTGCCCCATGTCCCAATAGCCGCTGTATCACTAACCATGAAAAAGTAGAATCCTTATTCGTGATCAACAAGAGGGGACCGCTAGCGATTCAATTGCGCTGTCACTATTGCAGGAAAGAAATGACCCAACGTTGCCTATCAAAGTAACACAATATTTCTTGACATCGCTACCTGCTGACAGTATCTTCGTTCCTATATACCGATCGTGTTTCAAAAATTTATTCTATATGGAGTTACCTCATGCTCACGATAAAAAATGTCAAGCTTCTCGACGGAACAGTCGGAGAACACACGATTGATAGCGATGAGCCTTTTCTTATTGATGCTGAAGGTCGACTGACGTTATTACCAGCCCTTATTGACCCACACGTTCATTTTCGCACACCAGGGGCCGAGTACAAAGAGAATTGGAAATCTGCAGCACATGCTGCCGTCAGCGGTGGGGTCACTTGCGTCTTCGATATGCCTAACACCAATCCTCCATGCACAAACGTCGAAAACTTAGATGCAAAGTTCGAACTTATCGACAAACAACTCGAAGAGGTAGAAATCCCTTTACGTTACCACCTCTATTATGGTGCTGATGCCGAACGACTAGAAACCCTTGGCCATGTAAAAAATCGGGTTGTCGGACTAAAAATCTATATGGGATCAAGCACGGGAGGCCTCACCATGGACGATCCCTCTGCACTCGATCGAGCATTCCAACTTGCTGCACAGCACGATGTCATAGTTTCCGTTCATGCTGAAGATGAAGAGATTATGAAAGCGAACAGCGAAAAATACAAAGGATCAAATGACCCTTCAACACACTCTAAAATCCGTAGTCGAGAAGCTGCAATAAAGGCAACACAACAAGCAATTGACTTAGCAGAAAAGCATGGAACGCAGCTACTCATCTGCCATACCAGTACAGCAGAAGAGATCGATATGATCCGAAAAGCTAAAAAGCGTCAGCTCCTTGTCTATTGTGAGGTTTCGACACATCACTTATTCCTCAATGAGTCCGATTATGACCACTTACTCACACTTGCTCTCGTCAATCCACCTCTTCGTACACCTAGGGATCAAGAAGCCATTTGGCAAGGTATTCATGATGGTACTGTCGATTTCATCGGTACAGACCACGCCCCACATACCCTAGAGGAAAAGACAAAACCTTATGGACAAGCTCCTTCAGGCATGCCCGGCATCCAAACACTACTCCCTCTCCTCCTTAACGCTTACAATGAAAAGAAGATCACACTTGAGAAAATCGTTCGCCTCACACACATCAATATCGAGCAAATTTTCGGTCTCGAGCGCAATCAAGACTTCGTACTTGTTGATCTAGAATTGATGAAAGAGGTACAAGTCTCTGAATTAAAATCAAAATGCGGGTGGTCACCTTACGCAGGAATGAGACTAAAGGGTTGGCCGATCTATACGATCCTCAAAGGAAAGGTGTTTCATTGCTAACAAAAGATCAACAGCAAAATCAAAGTGTCGAGGAGTGGTGGCCAAATAAGCCTCCCATTTATGATATTGAAGAGAGCTATCTACACAACGCAGAAGAGGGACCTTTTTTCCAAGGAGAGATTCTAGAAAGAAGGAGGCCCGATGAAGAAAATTGGACAGATTTTTTAGGTTACAAAGTTGCTTCTCCCATCGGTATTCCAGCTGGCCCTTTGCTAAACTCCAAATGGATCGGCTTGGCTGCCGATCTTGGGTACGATATCCTCTGTTACAAAACGATCCGCTCGAAAGAGCAACCTGGCCACTCTGTCCCCAACATGGTTTATGTAGAATGCGAAGAACAACTCATCCCAGGGCAGCTACCCGATCACCTAACAACACGCGAAACACCCCCTCTACAGATCGATAAGGTAACTGTCACCAACTCATTTGGCATGCCATCTAGAAGTCATGAGTATCTCGCTAAAGACATACCCAAAGCTATGAAACTTCTTCATCGAGGGCAAGTAATGATTGTTTCTATAGTCGGCACACCCAATGGTAATGATTTTGACAGTTTTCTCCAGGACTTTATCACCGTTGCGAAACAAGCCAAGGAATACGGCGCTAAAATCATCGAAGCGAACTTTTCATGTCCTAACGTAACGACAGGAGAAGGAGAATTACATACTAATCCAGAAACCGTTCGAACTCTCACATCTGCGCTTACAAAAGCGATTGGAGACATCCCTCTCATCATTAAAGTCGGTATCTTTGAAGACCTACGAGTCATGGAGGAAACGCTAATAGCTGCTGCTCAAGGTGGAGCAAGAGCTATTTGTGGAATCAACACCATTAGTATGAAGGTTGTTGATCCGATTGGTCTACCTGCGCTGGGTGTTAAACGCTTGAAAAGTGGAATCTGTGGTCACCCTATCCGCTACGCCGCATTAGAATTCACAAGGGAAGCTCTACAAATCAACAATCGCCACAATTTAGGCCTGAAAATCATGTCGACAGGTGGAGCCCTTCTCCCCGACCATTTAACAGAGTTTATCGATGCAGGTGCTGATGTAGCGATGACAGCGACAGGAATGATGTGGGATCCCTATTTAGCCTACCGTTACCACCAACAAGAGAGAGAGATCTATGCGTGACATCATATTACGACTACATGATATCGAAGCGATCAAATTCGGTGATTTTCGTTTAAAGAGTGGAATAGAATCCCCCTTCTATATTGACCTTAGACTCATCACCTCCTATCCCATTCTTTTAAAGTCTATTACTGAAGAGATGTGGAAAAAAATAAATGAGATCGATTTCGAAGTGATCTGTGGAGTTCCCTTAACAGCCATTCCCATGGCTACCGCTATATCTCTGGATCAGAATATACCGATGATCATGCGCCGCAAGGAAGTCAAGAAACATGGGACCAAGAAAGTAATCGAGGGAGTCTATCGCCCTGGGCAACGCTGTGTGATTGTTGAGGACTTAATCACAAGCGGTATCAGTATTCTTGAAACGGTAGAGCCTTTGAAGCAAGAGGGGCTTATCGTCAAAGACGTCGTCCTATTGATTGACAGAGAGCAAGGTGGAAGAGAAAATCTGGAAGAGCGAAATATCAATCTCCATGCGGTCATGACAATTAGCGACATTCTTTCTGTCTTAATAGAAGAAAACCGTATCGAAAAAACTGTCGCCAATCAAGTGAATATATTTATTAACCAAAACCAAAGAGTATTAGTCGGATCATGAGCAACACACAACTTTCTTCAAAACATCTCCCTTACATACAACGGGCAACAATGTGTGCAAACCCCTCTTCCAAAGAGCTATTTCTGATTATGGAAGAAAAAAGAAGCAACCTTGCTGTTGCTATCGATGTGACCACAAAGGAAGAGCTGCTATTTTTCGCAAAAGCCCTTGCTCCCCATGTGTGTGCAATAAAGACACACATTGACATGATCACGAACTTCGACATTCACCTCCTTTTAGAGTTGCAAGACCTAGCCAATAAACATCGCGTTTTGATCATTGAAGACCGTAAATTCGCTGACATTGGGAAAACCTCAAAAAGCCAATATGAGGGCGGAATCTACAAAATCGCCAACTGGGCACATCTCGTTACCGCTCACTCCACACCGGGACCTGGTGTGATTGAAGGGATAAGAAAAACAGGACTACAACTTGGTAGAGGAATGCTTCTTCTTGCAGAAATGAGCTCTCAAGGATCTCTCGCAACAGGAACATATACAGAAGCGACAGTACAAATGGCGCAACAATATAGCGATTTTGTCATTGGTTTTATCTCACAGCAGCGTTTGACAAACGAACCATATTTTGTCCACATGACCCCAGGTGTCAGTTTAACAGATCAAAATGGTGCTTTCAGACAACAATACCGTACCCCAGAAGAAGCAATCCACCGCGATGGTTGTGACCTGATTATTGTCGGTAGCAGTATCATCAATGCAGCAGACCCCGTGAAAGCAGCAAAAGATCACCAACAAGCAGGTTGGGAAGCGCACGAAAAACGTTTAGGAAACTGAACCTTATTGCCTAGCCAGGCGCACGTTTTTATCGGGATGGCTTTCAAAATTCGAGCGAAACGCATTGATATCCAAGCCCCCACGACGTGTGCAGCGCCCATATATAGAAAGCTTTTCAGGTGAACAGTGTTTAGAAATATCCATAAAGACACGCTCAATGCACTGCTCTGTAAACTCATTGCAATTACGGAAAGAGACGATATATTTCAAAAGTCCTTCATGGTCGATTTTTGCTCCCGAGTATTTGATGGACAAGCTTAACCAGTCTGGCTGGCCCGTCACTAAACAGTTTGCTTTGAGTAAGTGGCTGTAGACAGTCTCTTCTACAGAAGTAGTTTCATCTACACAAAATGTTGAGGTGTCAATTTGGTAATGATCGATTTCGATATCAAGCTCGTCTAAGCAGGTCCCTTCAAAATCAGAAATTTGTTGTAAATGAAACTCCTGCGGTGATGCAATGTTGACTGTAACCTCAGCCTCAAATCCCTCTGACAAATCTTTTTGAATCCTCTCTCTCACTTCTTCCATCGAAGAGAATTTTGTTTGGTTAAAAGAGTTCAGATAGAGTTTCAAAGATTTTGATTCGACGATATTCGGTGAGGAGCAAGGAATGACGATCTCAGCAATTGCGATCATCGGCTTGCCTTTAGGATTCAACCACGAGAGCTCAAAAGCATTCCAAATATCTACCCCCTGAAAAGGAAGCTGTTCAGGGACGTGAATATTATCACGATTGATTTTACGAGGAATTGAGTAGAGAAGACTCTTGTCATACTCATTAGCGTATAGACTTTTCTTTCCTAAAGGGGATTTTTCTGGCTGGCTATGATTCATCAATCACCTAGTAATCATTTATTTATAACAGTAACATTGTAAGTTCTGGGAGCATTCCCGTCAAGAATTTATTGGGTAGCCACGAGAGGCTACCCAAAACAAAATTAAGTAAATAAGAGAGTAGTTGATTGGCTGTAAAATTCTATATTTTTACTATCCTTTGTAGTTTCAAGAACTCTATTAGCGGCATAATGTAAAACTGCCCTATGCGGAGCATATTCCTTAGGGTTGAATAAAATTCCTGCTGTTGTTACCACAGTACCAACGACAACTCCCAAAGGTGTTAACATCAGAGCAAAAACATCCATTGGTAGCTTAACAAATAGTTGGTTTAAACCAGCAAAAAATTCACATTTATCGGTAAATGGGAACGCTATAAAGTTTAAAAAGCCTTTGATGATGGTCTCAGCAACAGAAGAAATTCTCTTTACAACTGTCAAAAGAGAAGAACTAACAGCAACTAATGGAGCTGCTAGCCTTATCCAACCCGATTTATGTGCACCCCTATAAATACAATCATATATCTCACCTTGGGCCCTGTGAGTGGCCGCTGCAATCTGCCGGCTATTTAAAATATTAATACACATGATGGTACTCCTTTTCAAGATTAATGGATTTCTATGTACACCGTTTCTGAATCATGTTCGGTGTAAAAGGAGGCACCATAACAGAACTATTTTAAGATAGCAAAAAATATGAGAGTATGAAGAATTGCAAGATTATTCAACTCATAGGTATAATCATAGCTGAATAAAGCTTAAAATATTCAATAGGGAGAACAGAACATGGCCGTTTGGGCTCTTGCGGATTTACATCTATCTTTCGGCGTTCCAAACAAGAAAATGGACGTTTTCGGCGAGGTATGGGTCAACCACCCTGAAAAAATCGAAAAACACTGGAAGGCCGTCGTCAACGAAAACGATCTCGTCCTTATTGCAGGTGATATCTCTTGGGCAAAACACCTGGAGGAATCTTTTCCTGACCTCGAGTGGATTGACTCATTACCGGGAACTAAGGTGATGATCCGCGGTAACCACGACTACTGGTGGTCAGCTATCAGCAAAGTGCGAAGTATTCTCCCTCCCACCATCCACGTGATCCAAAATGATTCATTCAGCTGGCATGATGAAGTCACCGTTGGTGGAGCTAGACTCTGGGATGATTATGAGATCGATTACGACGGTGTTGTCAAACAGGTTGAGGTGGACTGCATCAAACCCCTCACAGAAAAAGACCTCGACAAAACACGTGCAGAAAAAATATACGCGAGAGAACTGCAGCGACTAGAAAACAGCTTGCGATCACTCAATCCACGAGCGAAGCATCGCATGGTCATGACGCACTACCCACCCGTTGGTCCACACCTCGAACCAACTCGAGCCTCAAAACTACTTGAAAAGTACCGTGTCGACATCTGCGTATTCGGCCATATCCATAGTATGCGACACAATGTCGGACCTCTCTTTGGAGAGAAAAACGGCATTAAGTACGTCATGACAGCAGGAGATTATTTGGAATTCCTCCCAGCTAAACTCATCGATTAAGACCCGCCAATCTTTCCATAACTATACCCCAACACGACGCCATAGACGACGTGTAATCCAAGGGATGCCACACGTGCATGCTCACCGAGAACCGTTGCGAATAATCCCCCACCAATGAGAGGAAACACTAACAGCATCATTACAAACCAAGCTCCAACACCAATAATGATTCCATTGAATGTAAATGATTCCGTCAATTTTGGATTGAAAAAAGCAAACACAATCCCGTAAATAACCGAACCTGTAATAAAATGAACAACCCACGCCCCCCATGCAGTCTTTGGTAATCCAAAATAACTTGTATTAACATTATCGATAACATCTACAACATTGAGTTCTGTGAAAACCCCAAAATAATTTTTGACAAACATCAATAGAGTCATCACCGTTGTAGCAATAAAACCGGCAACAATTCCCTTAAAATAATTGGACATAGTTTCCTCCAAAGGTGTCGAGTTAATACCCCTATTTTAAAGTCAAAAGTTAAATTGTACAATGATAATTGTATAGAAAATATTTGATAAAAAATACGCAAGCAAACTAAGATAAACCAACCATTTAGCTGCTATCCCGATCGTGATTCAAAATTTGGAATTTT
>JBCDHL010000027.1:0-9551 GCA_038750095.1 Chlamydiota bacterium | reverse complement strand
GCCGACAAAAGAAACAAATATTCTGTCGGAAGCGTGGCATGTTGCTATGAAGAAAGCAGAAAGGGCTCCTTCTTTCACGAAAAGCTTGTCTTCAGGATTACTAGAGGGTCTTTTCCTGTCCTTCACGATTTTGGGGACGATTCTTTTTATCGGAACAGTTGCACTCCTTGTTGTTAAACATACAAATCTGTTGGATCTCTTGGGAGCTCCTTTGGTTCCATTGTTAGAGCTGCTCAATATCCCCGATGCCAAAATGGTTGCTCCCGCTGTTGTTGCAGGGGCTTCGGAGATGTATCTTCCCGCTCTCATGACGAAAGGAGCAGAAGTTAAAGCGAAGTTTTTTGTTGCTGTTTTAAGTATTTCTCAGTTAATTTTCTTTTCCTCGTGTGCACCAATGATGATGACCATGTTTCCAACGGTACCTATCACATTTCTACATTTGATCTATCTTTTTGCTTTACGAACCATGATTTTGATTCCTTTAATCGCTTTAATAGCACAATTGATGGAATGGCTCAGTTATTTCTGATAAACGATCAGGAAACAGTCTAGATGCTGAAAGAAGCTTGTTATTGACTTGGATAAATGTATAAGATTCGATAGAACGGTCATTGGGCATAGCTTGACTCCAGTGTTGTAGCTTTTTGTATACTGAATGAAATTGGAAATTACGCTTGATAGTCAGAGATTTTTATTTCTGACGAAGTGTGGAGATTGCAGGTAACTTAGACAAGTTACCAAGATCGAACACAAAGCCAGAGGCAAAAAGAATGACTATCAAGGGTAATTTCCAATTTCGTTCAGTATAAAATTAATTCGGTATAGAGATGATGATGCATGGAATTATTCAGAATAATGGAGTTAATATTCATTATGTAATGAATAATAACTCATTGAGTAAAATTACTTTACTATTTGTTCCGGGTGGTATGATGCCATTATGGGTATGGGAAAAACAAATTGCTTATTTTTCCCAAAACTATACCACCGTGGCAATCGACCCTCGTTCACAAGGGGAGTCTTCGGAGACACCAGAAGGACAGTATGCAGAAGGACGAGCCAGCGATATTCGAGCTGTCGTAAACGGTCTTAATTTGAGAAACGTGATTTTTATCGGTTGGTCTTTAGCGGTTTCTGAACTTGTCGTATATCACCATGTGTATGGGGAAGAAGGTATAAATGGATTGGTATTAGTCGATGGGCTTGTTGGATTGGATGTCGGTAGTCGTATTTTTCAAGAAATGAGAGATTACTGGCTAGAGGTTCAGAAAGACCGTAAGAAAATGACTGCTGAATTTGTCAAAGGTATGTTTGTTCAATCTCAGCCTACAGGGGTTATAGAGTCTCTTACAAATGAAGCCATGAAGGTACCTACAGCTACGATGGTATCGTTTATTCTCAACTTGATATTGACAGACTACAGGTCTCTTCTTTCTTCAATAAGTGTCCCCACTTTCATTATTGGTTGTAAAGGTCAGCGTGAAGAAAACATGCTAGAAGTTCAACAGTTAATCCCTCGTTCACACTTGATGATGATAGAAAATGCTGGGCACGCTCTTTTTATGGATCAACCCGATTTATTTAATGCTGCATTACAAAAGTTTATTGGAAGTATCGAGTGATAATATACCGATCATGTTTCAAGTTTTGGCATGGTTCAAACCAAAATAACATTTTTTGTGTCCGTGCCTGAGACCGAAATTCGCGATACTTTTCGGTTCAACGCAAAACTGTGTACCCTGTCATTTCCATCCCCTCTTTTTTCTCCCTAGTCTCATTGTGCTCCGTGGTAAAAATCTAGAGAACAACCTATAAATTCTTTCAAAAAAAAAATGAATACTTCACACTGCAAACTTCGAGACTCTTGACTTAACACGTATGCGATGACGAGAAACGAAGTTTTAAAATTCCTATTATTCAATGGGATAGCATTACTATTTACAGGGTGCTGTGTGGATTGCGATCCAAGCTACACCGGTGCAGTATCTCCTGCCCCTGCGTGCGAATGGAAGCCCAAATGTCTCGTCTACAAAAAGGCGTGTGCAAGGGGACCGTCTTGCATGCAACCTTCAAACAGCGAACCTCTTAATATTGGCAATATGATCGACATTGCACTCTGGAATAATCCAGATACGTATCAAACATGGTCGGACGCAAGGGCGGCAGCTTTTAATGTCGGAGTCAGTGAAAGCATCCTCTATCCAGAGCTCGTTCTAAATCAAACTCTCGTGGCATCGCAGCAAAAAATTGGTTCCGCAACCAGTATTAGTAGTGCGAAATCTACAGCTGGTGGGGCGGTCGTAGGTAATAATGGAGAAAGCAACTGCGCGCAAAATTTTGATTTTTTAATTTCAGCTCTGACTCTTGAATATTTATTGTTTGATTTTGGAGGGCGTTGTGCTGTTATCGAGGCTGCTCGTCAGGCATTGTATGCTGCTAACTGGTCTCATAATTGGGAGGTCCAAACTGTTGTTTATAATGTTCTTCATGCCTATTACAACCATCTAGATGCTGTTGCAAGTTACGTTGCGAGTCAAAGTGACCTCGAGGATGCTTATACGACTCTCGATGCTGCAGAAAAAATGCATCAAGCTGGAGTTACAACGATCGCTGATGTGCTACAAGCGAAAGCCAATTACTCAGGTTTAAAGCTGAAGGTTGAAAAGGACTATAGCGATGTTCAAACGACCATGGGTAAACTTGCACGTGAACTTGGTCTACCAGCAAATACAGAACTGAAGATTGAAATTCTTCCTGAAGACTTAAAACTAGCAGAATTAGAGGTGGGTGTTGAAGAGTTGATGGATGCTGCAAAAGAATACCGCCCTGATCTTAGCTCTTTACAAGCTCTTCTTCTAGAAAAAGAAGCATATCTAAGGTTGGCGAAGGCGGAAGGAAAACCGAATATTATTGCAGGTGGAGATATTGAAGACGACTATTATTTGAATAATAATAACCTCAACAGCTACGTCTACAATGCAGCTCTAAAACTTGAAGTTCCCATCTTTTCAGGATTCTATCACCGAAACCGTATCAAACAAGCTCGTGCAGAGGTGCAAGCAGCCTGTGCTAAACTACAAAGCAAAGAGTATGATATACTCTTAGAGGTTCTAGAAGCTTACTACGATTACCAAACAGCTGTATCGAACTATGCATTTAGTGAAGACTTTCTCGATTCAAGTATACAAAATTATGAGGTCGCCAATGCTAACTACAAGCATGGTACTGGAACGATTCTTGAATTGCTCACAGCACAGAAAACTCTTGCTGATGCACGAGCACAAAAAATCGACGCCAGGACTTTGTGGCTGACGTCACTAGCAAATATTGCCTATCAAACAGGGACCATTGGTGCAATCGAAAATGGTCATAGCTGTGGATTTGTAAGGAGGTAACATGGGTAAAGGGATCATCAGTTTTTTGGTCGCTCTAGTTTTGATGAGCTGCTCAAGCGACCAAACAAAGAAAGAACGTCCACCTCCTTCGGTAGAAGTAGGAAAAGTGATCCAAAAAGATGTCCCTATCTATATCGATGCTGTGGGGAACATCGGAGCTTGGTATACAATCGATATAAGATCCCAAGTAACCGGTGTTCTCGAGGAGTCGCACGTTGCTGAGGGGCAAGAGGTAAAAGTCGGTCAACTTATTTACACGATCGACCCTGCACCTTACCAAGCTTCCTTAGAAAAAGCTGATGCCCAACTGAGAGAGGATATGGCTAGCTTGAGGCTTGCTGAAGATAAAGCTCTTCGCTACAAAGATTTGGCTAAAGATGATTACATTTCTCAACTCAATTACGACGAACTGCTGACGAACGTTGAGTTAATGAAAGCAAAAGTGGATGTCGATAAAGCGGAAATTGAAGAGGCTAGAATACAACTCGAATATTGTTATATCCGTTCACCTGTTAATGGGAAAATCAGTTACAATGTTTTAGATCCGGGTAACCTTGTAACTGCAAACTCTGAAAACCCGTTGACATCTGTAAGGCAAATGGACCCTATCCTTGTCGATTTTACCATTCCACAAAAAGATTTTCTAAAACTGCAGCATCAACATGAAGGAGAAGAGACAAAATTTTTGTACCATATGCTCGACACAGACGGGAATAAAATCACGAAAGAGGGTACGGTTTATTTTATTGATAATAATTTTGATCTAAATACCGGCACTATTCTTCTCAAGGGAAAAATCGAAAATCAAGATTATTCACTTTGGCCTGGCGAATTTGGAAAAGTACAACTTGTTGTGAGAACAGTCAAAGATGGTATCCTTGTGCCACAATCAGCGATTCAGGTTGGGCAAAAGGGGGAGTATGTCTTTGTCCTTCAGGATGATAAAACAGTAAAAGTACAGAATATTAACCCTGTTGAATTGCTTGATGGGTATTTTCTCATCAAAGAGGGTCTCAAACCAGGTGATACAGTGATCACAAATGGGCAGGTCAACTTGCGACCAGGTATGAAGGTTCAAGTGAAACAGAGTGATACTAAGGATAGCGGAAAAGAGAAGAAAAAAGCGGAATAGAAGATGAATTTATCAGGACCATTTATACGAAAACCAATAATGACCACTCTTGTAATGGTCACTGTTATCGTTATTGGATGGCTTTCGTATAGTCGTCTACCCGTCAGTGATATGCCTAACGTCGATTATCCCACAATCACTGTTACTGTTAATTATCCGGGTGCTACTGCTGAGTTAATGGCCAACAATGTCGCTTTACCGTTGGAACAGCAGTTCATGCAAATCCAAGGTTTAAAAGATATCGTCTCCAAAAATACTATTGGAAGCACAACAATTGTTCTCATGTTCGATCTTTCGAGAAACATTAGCGGAGCTTCTACAGATGTTCAAGCGGCAATTTCTCGTGCTCAGTCGAATCTGCCGTCAAATCTTCCGAATCAACCGACTTATCAGACTGTTAACCCGTCCGATACACCGATTATTTATATTACCTTTTCCTCCAAGACAATGCCTCGTTACAAGCTTTATGACTATGCCAACACTTGGGTAGGACAGAGAATTTCCATGATAGACGGTGTTTCGCAGGTTGTGGTTTATGGTTCCCCGTACGCTGTTAGGGTACAAATGGATCCGAATATCCTCAAATCTACCGACTTAACACTGACAGACGTGGCCCAATCCCTTGTTGATGGTAGCCCTGTGTTACCATTGGGACAGTTTGATGGGGAGAAAAGTGCTCCCCTCATTAATGTGAATGGACAGCTGGAAGATGCTGCGGCCTATAACGAGTTAATTGTTGCATATCGCGATGGGGCTCCGGTGCGGATCAAAGATCTTGGGCAAGCTCTTGATAGCCTTTCCAACGATAGGCTTTCTGTAAAGATTGCTACCAAAGAGGACGTTGAAGAGACTGTGATCATCGCGATACAAAAGTCTGCAGGTTCTAATGCAGTTAGTGTCTCAACCAATGTAATAGAGCTTGTAAACTCGTTGAAGGATGATATCCCTGGCTCTGTTGACATGGATATATTGTACAATAAAGCGGACTATATTAAAGAGGAAGTTTGGGATGTCCAATTCACGTTGATTGTTGCATTTATTCTTGTTGTCATTGTGATTTTCCTCTATTTAGGGAAATTTGCTGACACGATTATTCCTTCGATAGTCCTTCCCATGTCGATTATTGGGACGTTTATCTTTATGAGTCAATTGGGATACTCGCTCGATGAGCTCTCTCTTCTTGCTTTGACACTCGCAATTGGATTCATTGTTGACGATGCCATCGTCGTTCTCGAAAACATCGTTCGACTCGTAGAGACTGGAAAAAGCCCTTGGCGTGCAGCGATGGAAGGCTCGGAAATGATTGGATTTACCATTCTCTCCATGAGCATGTCTCTGATAGCCATATTCATTCCCCTTGTTTTCATGGCTGGTCTTTTAGGGCTAGTATTCCGAGAGTTTTCTATGACACTAATTATCGTAGTGATGGTCTCGGGAATTATTAGCTTAACATTGACCCCGATGTTATGTAGTCGGTTTATTCCGAAAAGGAATGAGCTTAAAGAAGGGGAAAAAGAACCACTTGCTGAACAGATTAACACTTTTTTATTGAACTGGTATAAACCACGTCTTAAATGGATGCTGGATCACCAATATGTGCCTATTACTGTTGCTATCATCAGCTTACTTGGATCGTATTACTTGATGACACACCTTCCCGTGGATTTCATTCCAAACGAGGATGTTGGTTTGTTTACGATTTATACTCAAGGGGAGCTAGGAACTTCATCCGAGAGAATGAAGGAGATGCAAAAAGAAGTTCAAGAGTTACTTGTCAATAATCCAAATGTAAAAAATGTGGTCTCTATCGGTGCTTATCCTGAGTACCGACAAGGTATCGCTTATGTGACTCTAAAACCTCTAAAAGAACGTAAACCTGTTGGTCAAGTGATTCAAGGTTTATATGGGCCACTGAATGAAATACCTGGTCTTCAGGCATTCATTAAAGGTGTGCCTATGATTGAACTATCGGTAGGGACAGTGTCGAAAGGCGACTATCAGTATGCCATTCAGGGACTAGACACCAAAGAAATGTATCAATCCGCTGCTAAGTTAATTCAAGCTCTTAGAAGTGATCAAACATTTCAATCGGTCTCTTCCGATATGGAGCAGGATAGTCCTCAGATTGATATCAGTATCCTGCGTGACAAAGCCTCTTCGTTGGGTATCACTGCAAATGATGTAGAGAAGGTTTTCGACTACGGCTTTTCCGGAAACTATGTGAATAAGCTTTTAACAGATATTAACCAGTACGACATTATTTTAGAGCTACTGGATGAGTATCAGGCAAATGTTAATACACTCAACCAGTTGTATATGAGGTCGGGTAACACAAATGAACTTGTCCCTTTTTCTGCTGTGACGACCTGGAAAACAGATCAGGGAGCACAAACAATCAATCACATTTCACAGTTTCCTTCTGTCACCGTTTCGTTCAATTTAGCTCCAGGAGTTTCTTTAAGTGAAGGGATGACCAAACTCAATAACTACGCTAAATCGATATTTCCCAGAGGAGTAAATGGAAAAAGTATCGGTGCCACTCAGACCTTTGAAGAGTCTATCGTGAGTTCAGCATACCTCCTCGTATTTGCTATCTTTGTCGTTTATGTCATCTTAGGAATCCTTTACGAAAGTTTTATTCACCCAATTACCGTGATGTCAACACTACCGCCCGCGATGTTTGGTGGATTGCTCACGCTATGGCTCTTCAATATGCCACTCTCTTTATACTCTTATCTCGGCCTTATTTTACTTCTCGGAATCGTGCAGAAAAATGGAATCATGATCGTAGATTTTGCTTTAGCAAATATTCGTAGTAAGGGGGAAGCTCCAAGACAGGCCATCTTTGACGCCTGTGTCGCAAGGTTTCGTCCGATTATGATGACAACAGTTGCAGCGATTTTTGGTGCCTTGCCTATTGCTGTTGGGATCGGTGCTGGCGGTGCATCGAGGCGGCCACTCGGTATGGTGATTATGGGAGGCCTTATGTTTTCTCAGATGCTGACACTTTTTCTTACGCCGATCATCTATTTATGGCTGGAAAAGTTGAATGAGAAAATTGGTTTCAGTGAAATTTCCGATAAAAGCTGAGACTTGTCTAGATCACCGAAAAAGCTGTGCGGAGTTTTAAACAAATTTCATTTCTAGACCGTCCGGGCAAATATGGTGTACCATGTTTGCCCTTTTGATTGATTATGCCGATCGTGTTTCAAAATTTGGAGGACGATCGGTATAAGTTGATTCGATTGAATCTAACCCTACTATTCTTCTGTTGTTTTGACTGCAGTTCCATAGAAAGAAATTACTGTCGCTGCACAGGGGTGTGCATTTAGCGCCGTTCCTGCTGATTCATTGAGTGAATTTACCAACATTTTGACGGCAATAATTCCATCAGCACCTTGATTCATTGCATCATCTACCATTCTATCAAATGCTCTGTCACTAGCTTTTTCGATAATGTCGTGTGATTTTTTTGGCTCTCCTTCATTGGTACAGCACCCAAAAAAACCAGTATCGCTTGTTAAAGTGCTCACAGCTAATGCAGTCCCTTTGACTACTCCAATTTTTTTTTCACCCTTTCCCTCATCGAGTGTATCTGTGGTTGAGGTAGGGAAGTACATGCTTTGACTTGAAGTGCTAAAACTTCTGTTTAATGTTGATGACAGACAAGCTGTCCTAGAAAAAGCACCAAATATAGATACGTTCATGATAATACTCCTTATTGTATCTCAAATTATAAGATAAATTAACGAAGATATATCATAAAAAAAGTAAAAGTAAACAAAAAAATGTAGACATATGGCTATTAGGATGCGCAAGCTCGCTCTCCACCAATGGGCTCATTTTCGATAATTTTGTAATGGCTGTTCTTAGTTCGTGTAATGAATGGCGAAGCCATGACAGAAAACGAGCCTGGGGTGTAGTGGCAAGCTTGCCAGTCCAGAAACCCCAGGAGAATCTCAGAAAATTTAGTAAGTACTGAAAACAGGACAGAGATTTGTAAATTATTGATTCGTTATACTGAATGAAATTAGAAATTACGCTTGATAGTCATTCTTTTTGCCTCTGACTTTGTGTTCGATATTGGTAACTTGTCTAAGTTACCTGCGATCTCCACACTTCGTCAGAATTAAAAATCTCTGACTATCAAGCGTAATTTCCAATTTTATTCAGTATATAATTAATCTACAGTCCCGCGCGACCTAATTCTGCAGGACCAAATTTCAGGTGATGCAATCAGAGCATTGTTTCGGAACAGCGCTCCAATTCAGCTCTTCTAGGGTATGTGTAGGTTTTTAGTTGTTCAGATTGAGGGAAGATCGTTAAAGCTATTCTGAACTCATCTTCAGCATCATAAAATTTTTCTTTTTTATATTTTTCAACACCGCTAGCTAATTGCTTTTTCCATTCATCATTTTCTATGTTTTCGTCAAAGACGTCTTGGATTTTCTCAGATTCTGGATGGTTTTTGAAATATTGAACTGAAAATTCTTTCAAATACTTTTCAGAGGTGAGTTTATCAACAAAATCAGGAATCATAGAAATCACATTTGCACGTTCTCCATCGCCTTCACGGGCTCTTCCTACTCCACGATCAATCATTGCACGGATAAGATGGTTTATTGGATTATTATAAAAATTCTCATTTTTACAAATCTTAGAAACATGTTCATATGGGAATTTTTCAGCAATATTATCTGCTAGTAATCTGGTGTCATATGTAACGCTAAAGCAACTCATAGAAAGTCTCCATGTTATAAGTTAATAATTATTACGGTGATGGACTATAGCAAAGGATACAAATAGAGTCAATTAGTGTGTTGACATTTAGTGTGTTGGTGTATTGAAAATAAGCCAAGACTTCATTCGGAGTCGCAAGCTCTCTCAAAGCCAAAACCCGTAATTTTGTATCACGATCGGTACAGAAGATCACAAACTAGGGAAGGTTTTAGCATATTGCTTAAATTTAGGTCTATACGGATCATTATGAAAAACTGGTCGGACTCCCAAATCTTCAACTTGTT
>JBCDHL010000026.1:0-9593 GCA_038750095.1 Chlamydiota bacterium | reverse complement strand
CTTTGTGTTCGATCTTGGTAACTTGTCTAACTTACCTGCGATCTCCAAACTTCGTCAGAAGTAAAAATCTCTGACTATCAAGCGTAATTTCCAATTTCATTCAGTATAATCTCGACTTTGTAGATTTTTTGGACGAAGATACTGACAGAAGCAAAGCCCAGCGTAATAAATTTTGAAAGATGGGTATGATTTTACCCTTCCTGAAAAATTTATTTAGCTTGGCAAAGCTTCTCTCTGTAGATGAGTTCAGAAAATGTACAAAGTCGAGTTAATTCTTGTATCACAATCTTCGATAAATTATCATAGTCAGGTGTGAGATTTTCAAAGGATTGCTATGTCAAATAACAAAAAAAAGAACGAACAAATAGAACTTCCAAAAGCCTACAATGCGAGCGATGTAGAAGAGAAATGGTACAGTTTTTGGGAAGAGTACGAACTATTCAAAGCAGATCCGTTATCTGAAAAAAAACCTTTTACAATCAGCATTCCTCCTCCGAATGTCACAGGAGCTCTCCATATGGGCCATGCCCTTGGCGTCACTTTACAGGATATCCTCATTCGTTGGAAACGAATGAGTGGATACGAGGCTCTATGGGTTCCTGGTACCGACCACGCAGGTATTGCAACACAAACCGCTGTAGAACGTCACCTGATAAAAATGGAGGGTCGAACCCGAAAAGAGTACGAACGTAAGGAATTTCTTGATCATGTATGGAAATGGAAAGAGGAACATCAGCACAGAATTCTATCCCAACTAAAACGTGTTGGCGCATCATGCGACTGGTCCTACCTTAGGTTTACAATGGACGAAGGATGCAACAAAGCTGTGCGTACCGTCTTCAAGAAAATGTATGAGAGAGGTCTCATCTACCGTGGAGACTACTTGGTGAACTGGGATCCCGTCACACAAACAGCACTCGCTGATGACGAAGTAGAATATGAAGACAGGCAGTCATTTCTTTGGCACCTCAAGTACCCACTTACTGATGGATCTGGTTTTGTACGTATTGCTACAACACGACCTGAAACGATGCTTGGAGACACCGCGATTGCTGTTTCGCCGCGAGATGAACGCTACCAACACCTTGTCGGCAAAACTGTCATGCTCCCTCTTATGGATCGTGAAATCCCGATCATTGCCGACTATATGGTCGACCCTGAATTTGGAACTGGTATGGTAAAAGTGACTCCCGCTCATGACCCAAATGACTACCAAACGGGCCAAAACCATGATCTCGAATTCATCAATATTATGACACCTGAAGGAAAAATCAACGAAAATGGTGGTAAATTTCAGGGAATGACTATGTCAGAAGCTAGAGAAGCTGTCGTCGAAGAAATGAAACAGCTCGATCTTCTCGAAAGTATTGACCCTCACCCTCACCGTGTTGGTGTATCCTACCGCTCAAAAGCAAAGATCGAACCCTACCTCTCTAAGCAGTGGTTTGTGAATATGGAAGGTTTCAAGGAAATGCTTCGTGAAACTGTGGAAAAGGGTAAAGTTAGATTAATCCCCAAAAACTGGTCTAACACCTATTTCCATTGGATCGATAATCTTCGAGACTGGTGCATAAGCCGCCAATTATGGTGGGGCCACAGGATCCCTGTATGGTATAGAAAAGATGACCCCGAACAAATGATCTGTTACGATGGGGAGGGAGAGCCTGAAGAGGTTCGTGCAGCACCTGACGAATGGATTCAAGATGAAGACGTACTAGATACTTGGTTTTCCTCCGCACTTTGGCCGTTTTCTATTTTAGGTTGGCCGGATGAAACCGCTGAACTAAAAAAGTTTTATCCCAATTCAATAATGATCACAGGGCACGATATCCTCTTCTTCTGGGTAGCACGAATGATCCTGATGGGAGAATACGCTCTCGACACACCTCCATTTCCTGAAACGTTCCTCCATGGTTTAATTTATGGAAAATCCTATTGGCGAGACACTCCAGGAGGTGGAATCTCCTATGTAAGCGAACAGGAACGTATAGACTACGATTTAGGAAAGCCTACTCCCAAAGATGTTCATAGTAAGTGGGAGAAGATGTCAAAGACAAAAGGTAACGTCATCGACCCCATAGAAATCATCGACCAATATGGTACAGATGCTATGCGTATGGCTCTTTGCGCGAGTGCTACGCATGCAAGAGAAATCGACCTAGATAGGCGCCGCTTCGAAGAGTTTAAGAATTTTGCCAATAAAGTTTGGAACGGAGCGCGTTTTGTATTCATGAATTTGGAAGGTGACGATCCTCTAACAGCAGAAGAATTCTCACATGGTTTAAATGAATCCATCCTAGCCCTAGAAGATCGCTGGATCTTATCGATGCTGAACAAAACAGTCAAAGATGTGAACGACAAATTAAGTGGTTACTACTTTGATCAAGCGGCCATGCAAGCTTACGATTTCTTTTGGAAAGAGTTCTGCTCCTACTATGTGGAAATTGCCAAACCTACTCTTTTTGGTAAAAGCGGTAAACCAGAGGATCGTAAAAACAAACAGAAACTTCTAGTGATTGTTCTTTGTCAGGCGATGCGCCTCATTCATCCAATGGCACCGTTCATTTCAGAAGAGCTATTTCAACTTCTCAAAACGAGACTTGAAGGGGTTTCTAATAGAGAGAAGACAGATCCCTACACTACCGAAACTATTGAAGCCCTTAAGGCAAAAGGATGTATTGTGGCTCCCTACCCACAAGTCACTCGTGAAGAAGATCTCAACCCCAAGATAGACAACACTTTTGATCTTGTAGGACAGGTTGTATACACCATCAGAAATGTTCGAGGAGAGATGAACCTTCCCCCATCTACTCCAACTGACATCTATATTACCTCTGAAACTGGTGAAGAACAATTATCTACCATCCTAGAGAATCAAGGGATCATTAAGGCATTGATACGCACCAATGTGATCGAAATCTCTAACAAGGAGCCAGAGGTAGAATTTGCCTCTACAGGGATGGTGGAAAACTTAAAGATTACCATCCCTCTTCCCAAAGAACTCTTAAAACAAGAGCTAGCTAGGCTCACAAAAGAGCAAAATCGTTTAGAGTATCACCTGGAAAAAGTGAAGAACCAGCTTAGTAATAAAGATTTTGTGACAAGAGCCCCTGCGGAACTCATTGAAAAGCAAAAGAAAAACCTTCAACAAACTGAAAATGAGCTACAAGAGGTTAGGTCAAAACTAACGAAACTGCAGTAAGATGAGAAACAAACCTTTTCTTCAAAACATGGTTTGAATTATTATCCCCCCTATGTACATAATGAACTTAGAGGGGGAGAGTTATGGTGTCTTCTACAGAAATTCAATCGCCAAGAGTCAAATTTGGAAAATATAAGAAAGAGGACTTTTTTCCTGTTGTAAAACGAAGAGTTGAAGCTTATTTTAAGGAACGTAATATGCCTTATACTGGGACAACTCGGTTGTACGTAAAGGCAGCGATCCTTACCGTCATCTATTTCGCGATCTACATCTCCATCATTTCGAACCAATTCCAACTAACAGGCCTCGTCATTCTGTATGGACTTTTGGGGATGACCAAGGGAATTGTGGGCTTCAACCTCATCCACGATGCCCTACATGGCGCCTTTTCTTCCTCAAAAAAATTCAACAGAATCCTCGGATATTGGTTTGATATCAACGGAACAAGTTCATTCATTTGGAAGATATCTCACAATATCCACCACCACATCTACACAAACATTCCGGGTCACGATGACGATATCGACAAAGCAATCATCCTTCGACTTAACACATCTGACAAAGTTTATTGGTTCCACAAATACCAATACATTTACGCTCCGATACTCTACGGTATGATCTGTTTGAACTGGGTCTTTTACTCAGATTACAATTGGTTTGTCAGAGAAGCAAAAAATCACAACGCTAAATGGTCTGATTACTTGATATTTTTCACATTAAAAGTGGTCAACTTGTTAATGTTTTTAATATTACCCATGGTTATTCTCACAGTTCCTTGGTGGTACGTAGCCCTTGGCTTTCTCAGTATGCATGTTTGTGGTGGGATCTTAATCTCCATTGTTTTCCAATTAGCACATATTGTTGATAACGTCTCTTATATTGAACCAAATGAAGAAGGCCGAATCGAAAAAAATTGGGCGGAACATGAGATGATGACAACATCAAATTTTGCGACGGAAAACAGGCTACTCACAGAGCTAGTTGGGGGTTTAAATTTCCAAGTTGAGCACCACCTATTCCCATATATTAGCCACACCCACTTTCCCGAAGTTTCAAAAATCGTTAAAGCTACAGCAAAAGAGTTTGGTATACCTTATTACGAACAACCAACCTTTTACGAAGCTATATGCTCGCATTTTCGTACTCTAAAAAGGTTGGGGAGTTAAAGTAACAATAAGGTGTGTGAATCTATACAGCTGATGAAGGTTTTACAATACCGAGTAGGTCGCGCGGGACTGTAGATTAATTAAGTAAACTCAAGTTATGAGACTTTCTGTACGTGTACGAACGCTCTTTTCTATGCGGTCTCGGCGTGCTCTGTGGTAAAAAATCCATTGCAATAATTTTGAGTTTAAAAGAAAGATCGTAGTCGATGAAATCTTTTAAGCAGATCTCAATCCCATGCATTTGCCAGAGTCGCCACTGCACCGAACGCTACAAGTAATGTAGGTAAACAGAAAACACCGGCCACTGCTCCAGCTAGAGTACAAGGAATTACTCCATCACGTGATGTCAGTCCAGTACAAAAGCCAAATGTAGTTCCGACTAGTATATTAGCTCCAATAAAACGATCTTCTGTCATTTCTTCCATTGCCTCTTTCGCTACATCTGTCGTTTTTTTGGATGATTTTGGTGGCATGGTGTACCTGGATAATTTTGATGGTGCGGTGTAGAACCATCTTTGATCATGTATAACATTCCGTTGACGTACAAAGCTTTGACCGACTCTTCCTAATTGTGTAAACATAAGCATAAACTCCTGTTATTTTTACCAATCGCAATTCAAAATTTCAAATTTTGAATCATAAAAGGTGTATATTTTTTTGAGTAGTTTTTGTAATGAAGTTTTTTTTAAAAATAATTTCATTAAATCATAGAAAAACATCGCCCCAAAAACTACCACAAACTATTTATTTAATTCAAATCTTTAATTTGATCATCAACAATTCTCAATTTATTTGTGTATAATGATCAAAAAAAAGGGTCTATTTTGACCAAAATCAATACTATTCGTACTAACAGTTCTCGACCCTTAACATATTTTTTCTTGTAAGTCCCTTGTGTCAGACTCCTCATCAATCCCTAAAGCTCTTCTAGCTTCTTCCATGATGAAAAAGGTTCCGCATATGATGATTGGACTAGCTTCAGAAGTTAGTTTCCTGATAGCTTCGGTAACCGACTCATAACACTGAATGTTGTCTTTATGTGTCAATGAGTGTAATGTTTGAATACTTTCAACACGGTCATGATGACCCGAGACGAGACATAAGTCATCCGTATGTTTTAAGATGATTTCCAACGATGTTTTGATATCTTTGCCTTTTGATAACCCACAAATAACCTTAGGATTTGACAACTGCAGTCTCTTAAACAATCGACTGAGGCCCTGAGGGTTATGCGCAACATCCAGAATATACCCTTGGCCTTCATGAGTGATTGATTCGAAGCGGCAGGGAGGAACACTTTTGATTTCTTCACCAAAAGGAATGTTCAATACCTTTAGTACCCTCTCAGCTATTGCACGGTTTTCCATTTCGTAATTTTCAAAATCACCTTTTATAGAGCGTAAATCATCTCTTTCAATAAACTCCATTGGCACAGTAGGTCCAACGACGGCGGGGATATTCTGTTTGATAATACCAGCTTTCTCTCTGGTGATCTGTTCGATCGTATTGCCCAAAAATTGACAATGGTCAAAACCTATAGATGTAATCACACTTACTTTGGGTACCACAATATTGGTGGCGTCAAGACGTCCACCCAACCCTGTTTCAAGAACAACCCAGTCAACTTTTTGTTTAGAAAAATAATCCAAAGCAAGAACCGTCGTCACTTCAAAGAAAGTTGCTGGTAAACCTGTTGCGAATAATTTCGATAATCCTTCTGAAACATCTTTTTCAGAAATCATCACACCATTAACACGTATGCGTTCTCTAAAACAGCTGATGTGAGGAGAACTAAATAACCCCACCTTGTAACCAGCAGTCTGCAACACAGTAGCTAGTTTGTGACAGACCGAACCTTTCCCATTCGTCCCTGCAACATGGATGATATTCAATCGGTCTGCCGGAGAACCGATTGCACGATGAAGAGCCTGGGGTTGTTCGAGACCAAGCTTCATCATTTTTGAGGTGTTGAGAGCACAAAGCTTATCAAGCTGATTCAAGTAATCATCATGTTTGTTAATCAATTAAATTTTCCTGGTAACGTTGTTTCAGTTGATTAAACGATTCTGATCGAACCCAAGAGCAGCCCAAAGGAAGATTGGGCTTTGTATTACCATGAAAGTCGGAACCTCCAGTGATGAGCCACCCACGATACTCCCCTATTTTTACCCAACGTTTTTCTTGTGATGGAGAAAATCTTGCATAATAAGCTTCTATTCCATCAAAAGGTAACTCAAGAATCCCGAGAAGTGTATTCTGGTTATTTATAAGATGAGGGTGCGCTATCACGGCGTACGCATTGGCCTCGTGAATGATTTTTATGGTCTCTTCTGTAGAAATCGTTTCGGGATTGACATAGCAGGGTTGGTCATCCCCGAGATATTTTTTAAACGCTTCAGGAACTGACCGAACATACCCCCCTGCAATCATAGATTTCGCGAGATGAGGACGTCCTATCGACCCGTCATTTAAGTCAAAATCGGTTTCCTTTAAATGAACCCCTTTTTCTTGTAGTTTTTCTAACATTTTAAAAAAACGTTTGACACGACGTTCTTTATGGTACTCGCAAAGTTTTATGATAGAGGGGTGCCGCGTATTAAAACTATACGCCAAAACATGGACATTGCTACCCATGTATTCGGTGGAAAACTCTACTCCAGGAATAAGCTCAATCCCCATCTCCATAGCGGCGGGAGCTGCTTCATGATAGGCTTCGATTGTATCGTGATCCGTAATCGACAGTCCTTTTAATCCACACCTAATTGCTTCTTCAATAATTTCCTGGGGATTCAAAGTCCCATCAGAGGCTGTTGTGTGACAATGTAAGTCCGCTCGAAATTCACTCATGACTGATCCTTATCGTAAGAAATGACTCTTACCTCATCCTGTAGCTCAATATTCATCGTCTCTTTAACATGGCTTTTAACGTGTTCAATTAACTGAAGAACATCACTAGCCGAGGCTCCCTCTGTATTAACAATAAAATTCGCATGAAGACCAGATACCTCAGCACCACCTATACGAGACCCTTTTAAACCTGACTTTTCAATGAGTTGCCCTGCATGAGCACCTGCAGGATTACGGAAAATACACCCGGCAGATTTTTCTCCGTAGGGTTGAGTTTTCGTTCGGTATTCAATAATCTCTATCTGCCTTTTTCGAGCCACATCCGATGGCTCCAAAGAAAAAGTTGCCCCAACGATAGCCCCTCCCCAATCGTGAAAGGAAGAGTAACGGTACTTAAAGGTGATCTCCTTCTTTTCCATTGTGACAAAGTCTCCCTCGCTGTTTACAAAGTCGACAGATTTCAATGTTTCCATAGTTTCCGTTCCATTGGCTCCGGCATTCATGAAAACTGCTCCACCAACAGTTCCGGGTATGCCAGAAGCAAATTCCAATCCTGACCACCCCTTCCGAGCAGTCTTTGACCCCAGTAGAGAAAAACTATACCCAGCACCTACATGAAACTCACCTTGTTTGTTGTCTTCGAAAAAGTCAATTTTGTTTAAAATGACCACCCCATGAAACCCTCGATCATCGAATAAAATATTCGACCCTTTTCCGATGACGATAAAGTGATGAGTATGCTCTTTACAAAGTTTGATGACATCCACCATCTCTTGAATTGTTTTTACTTCAACAAAATATTTTGCAGGACCCCCAATACCTAACGTTGCATACTTATTGAGTAGGATATTCTCCCGAATTTTCAGCATCATCCTCTTTCTCCTCATCTTTGTGGGTCGCATTTAAAACTTCATTCGATGCTTTTTCACTTTCGATCATTATATCAAAGGTCTGTGCAAGTTCATCTGCTGCCAAATCAGGATTTCCCTCAGCCCTCTTCATCAAAGCATCGAGAACCGCATTGACAAACGAAGCAGCTTCTTTAGTGCTAAATTTCCTAGCCAACCTCATAGCTTCAGTGATAGCCACTTTTTCTGGAATAGTATCGTCTAATAATAATTCATAAACACCAATACGTAAAATATTTTTTTCTACAAGTTGAATTCTTGAGAAATCATATGACTCAGAAAGAGACGCAATAGTTTGATCAATCGTCAAAATCTTTGAGAGAATATGGTCGACTTTCTCTTGAGCTTGCCTCATGGTCTTGCGTGTCACTGACAACTCCTTCATCAACAAATTTTCCATATCCTGTTTATGAGGTTCTGCCATATCATAGCTAAAAAGTAATTGAAAAATGATTTCACGGATTTTTTGTTGTGGAACAGCCACTTATTTACCTCATTATTAATCAATTCAGAACAAACGACACAGTTTATCATAGATCTATAACCATTACAATTCATTATGGCTAAATATTTCCTTTGACGGGTATGATGTAATTAAGCGTAACAATAACGAGGTACACCATGCTTTTTGATTTAGAAATAATGGAAAATCACTATCGCACTCTTTCGGAAAGACTTAAAAAGGTTCGTGCTATCGTTGGAAAACCACTTACTTTAACTGAAAAAATCCTTTACACACACGTAAGTAGCGATTTAGCTGGTCCATACGAGAGAAGCCGGTCCTATGTGGATTTCACGCCAGATAGAGTAGCCATGCAAGATGCCACAGCCCAAATGGCTCTTTTACAGTTCATCTGTTCTGGGCGTAAGACAACAGCTGTCCCATCGACCGTTCATTGCGACCACCTCATTCAGGCTGAGGTAGGAGCAGAACAGGACCTAGAACGTGCAAACGAAGAAGGCAAAGAGGTTTACGATTTTCTGGAAAGCGTTTCAAGTAAATACGGATTAGGGTTCTGGAAACCTGGAGCCGGAATCATCCATCAGGTCGTCCTTGAGAACTACGCGTTCCCTGGAGGGATGATGATCGGTACCGACTCCCATACCCCAAACGCTGGTGGATTAGGGATGATCGCCATAGGTGTTGGCGGTGCTGATGCAGTCGATGTTATGGCGGGCATGCCCTGGGAACTTAAATTCCCTAAAATTATAGGAGTTCACCTAAAAGGTGAACTTAGTGGGTGGGCGTCTCCTAAAGATGTAATACTAAAAGTCGCCGGCATTCTTACTGTAAAAGGTGGAACTGGGGCGATTGTTGAGTATTTTGGTGAAGGGGCCCAGTCCATCTCTTGTACAGGCAAGGGAACGATTTGTAATATGGGAGCCGAAATTGGAGCAACAACCTCTATTTTTCCATACGACTCAACAATGTATGATTATCTAATAGCAACCTCTTCACGTTCAGTTGCT
>JBCDHL010000025.1:0-9700 GCA_038750095.1 Chlamydiota bacterium | reverse complement strand
TTAGTGTTGTCATTTTCTCTCCATGGACTTAATGCCCGTCTTGACAATCTTTTTTGCCATTAAGGAGAAAATCAATAAGTGGAAGGGAAGAAGTAGATACCAATAGGCCCGCCCAAATACCCCTTTTGGACGGAAAGTTGCTGTTTGAACAAGTTGGTCTTCAGTGACAAGAAACTCCAGCCATGCTTCCCCAGGGACGATCATCTCTGCTCGTAGCAGTAAGTGACCTCCTTCACGGTCTGCGATGATGACGCGCCAGAAATCTAAATGATCACCGGCTTCGATAGAATCTTGATGATCACGCCCACGCCTGATTCCCACACCCCCAATAAGTTGATCGAACCAACCTCTAAGTTGCCATGCCCAGTCGAGGGCATACCATCCTTTTTTTCCACCAATTGACCAAACACGATTGATCACTTTCTGACGGTCACCTTCGAAATCGACTTTCGTTTCGTCAATTAGACACCCAAATTTTGGTAAATGATTAGTGACATCTAAGCTCTTTGCTACCGATTCTTTGTAAGATAAACACTTTCTAGGAATGACGTTTTGAATGCGGTTTTCGCAACAAATAGCATCGACTTTTAAGCTATCAACTAGTGCCATCGCAAGAAAAAAATTAGTTGAAGAGACAAAGTAGAGCCAGTATGAGGAAAGTTTTGGCGTGAGCACAGGTACTTTGATAATTGTTCGTGTGAGGCCACGGCAATCAGCATATCCGTAAAGCATTTCTTTATAAGTGAGTTGTTCATCACCTGCTACATCAAATGTTTGCCCAATGCACTCTTTTTTGTCGATGACTTGTGTTAAGAAAGCGATCATGTCACTGATTCCAATAGGTTGGCACTTACTTTGAACCCACTTGGGAGCAATCATGATAGGAAGTTTTTCCACTAAATCTCTGATAATTTCAAATGACGCACTTCCTTCACCAATGATAATACCAGCACGAAGGATTGTGCAGGGAAGGTTACTAGCTTTTAAAATTTTTTCAACCTGTTGTCTGGATGAGAGGTGACGTGAAAGTTTATCAGAGGAAACCAGTCCTCCTAAATAAATGACTTGCTTTACGGAGGTGTTTTTAATCGCGTGAACAAAATTTTCTGCTTGATGCTTTTCGATTTTCTCAAACTGTGAGATCGAGAGGGCCATCGCATGAACGAGGTAGTAGGCAACCTGGATATCTGTGGGAATCGAATCGAGAGTTTCAGGTTTTTGTAGGTCTCCAACGATAACCTTGATCCTCTTCCTAATTTCTCGATTTATCGTGTACTTAGCAGGGTCTCTAACCATTGCCACGACCTGGTGGCCTTGATTGAGTAATTTAACGATTAATTGGGAGCCGATATAACCGCTAGCTCCTGTGACCAAAACTTTCTTGCCCATTTTATTGCTTTTTTTCATTAACTCCAACATTATCCTTATAACCCAAGGAAAATTATATGTCTCGTCCGATTATTGTTTGGTTCAGAAAAGATTTACGGTTGGCTGACCATCCTGCCCTATGGTATGCAGCAAAAAAGAAAGTTCCACTCATCCCATTGTTCATCTTAGATGAACGCGATATTGGAGAGGCTCAAAGAGTTTGGCTGCATCATTCCTTAGATTCATTCACAAAAGAAATTCCTTTAATTCTTAGAAAAGGCGATCCTGTAAAAATTTTGGGTGAAATACAAAACGAGACAGATGCAGAAATATACACACATCGCTGCTACGAATCACATTCAATTCAGATCGAAAAACAATTGCACTGGGTAACAACTTTTAATGGTAATCACCTAATTGATCCATGGGAGGTATCACCAAAAACGAGCTCATACTTCAAAGTATTTACCCCTTTTTGGAATTCATGCTTAAAAATTCTTGATCCGCCAAAACCTCTTCCGGTTCCTAAATTTGAAGTTTATCCCAAAAAAATTAAGAGCGATAAATTAAGTGATTGGAAGTTATTACCCCAACATCCTAACTGGGCAAAGGGAATAGAATCCTATTGGGAGTTCGGAGAGAAAGCCGCTCATACAAGGTTGAAAAAGTTTGTAAAAGCTGCACTGGATACATACGGAACGCTTCGCGATATGGCTGCCGAAGATGGGACTTCCCAGCTTTCTCCTTATCTTCACTTTGGCCAGCTCAGCCCAAGACAGATCTGGCACAGTTGTCACGCATCAAGCTTATCAGAGCCTTATATCAGGCAGCTTGGCTGGCGTGAATTTTCATACCACCTTCTTTACCACTATCCAGATTTGCCGCATACTCCATTCAAAAAGCAGTTTACAAAGTTCGAGTGGAACGATAGTGCTGATTTTTTCGATAAATGGAGTAGGGGAATGACAGGTTATCCGATTGTAGATGCAGGTATGAGGCAATTGTGGGAGACAGGGTGGATGCATAATCGTGTACGAATGATTGTCGCTTCTTTTCTAACGAAAGATCTACTTGTTCCATGGCAAAAAGGGGCTGAATGGTTTTGGAATACCCTTGTGGATGCAGATCTTGCGAATAACTCAGCAGGTTGGCAGTGGGTGGCAGGATGTGGTGCTGATGCAGCTCCCTATTTTCGTATTTTCAACCCTGTTCTACAAGGTGAAAAATTTGATCCTGAAGGTGATTATGTGAGAAGATGGGTGCCAGAGCTTACCCATCTCGACAAAAAGGTGATTCAAAAACCATGGACTGTCGGTGGAGTAGATTATCCAGAGCCCATTGTTGATCACAAGCAAGCAAGAGATGAAGCCCTACGAAGGTATCAATTAGTTAAACCAAATTGACTATTAGTATCCTCTTCTTTCGAAAGAGTAATTAATTTTTTTTTGTAAATATTTTTATTAATTGATTTAATGAATTGTATTAAGAGCAACCAAATAAAAAAATAATAAATTGGTTTTTTATTTGGTTGTTTTAATGAACAGAAGGTTGTTGATTCAATTAATTACTATAGACTGTTCACTTAATGAGTCAGTAACTGTTTGGACAAGCGAAGTGGCATCATAAAGTCTCTTAGATGCTAGACCTGATAGACCTACACCCAAAGCAACCACAGATTTTCCAACAACGTCGCTCATAGTATGAGGTTCACAAAAATACATTCCAGCGACACCTATAGTTGTTAGTGCAATACCTACATATAAGGCATCTCTTTGGTATTTCACACCCTTAGCCATCCCTAACCATCCCATATTCCGTTTAATGAGGGCCCATCTTTCTAAAGACTCTGCAGCTCCAGGAATTAAAGCCAATTTAAGTGCATCAGTATTTGAAAAACTCATTGTATCACTCCTTAGTTAGTAATATACAGTTTTTAAGCTCATGATAATAGATCGCCGAAGCAATTTTATCTAGTTAATGAGCAATAATGAATCGGGTATTGCTATGAATCACACCAGCGAACTACGAAGCACTTTAGCTTATTTTTACAATTGGAACAAGTCTTTACCGATCGTGATTCATACCTGGCCCTTTCTCTTCATGCTAAGGGGCTTTTTTATTCGACAGAATATTTTTATTTATAATAGAATATCGTCCGCAAAATTTGTGGAATGTCATCATGAAAAAAACACCAAAAAAAATCATTATAACCGGAACGAGCGGTTCTGGCAAGACGACGGTAGGGCAGCTGTTATCGACAAAAACAGGGATTGCCTGCACTGATTTGGATGATCTTTTCTGGCTACCGGAATGGAAACCTAGAGATAAAACGGATTTTGAAAAAAAAATTCTTTCCCTTGCAACAGGAGATGAATGGATCATATCCGGAAACTACTCAGATTTGTCACATATCACCTGGCCCAAAGCCGATATGATTATATGGCTGGATTTTCCGCTACCTACTCTTTTATGGAGGACTTTCAAGCGGAGCTTGATAAGAAGCATCACAAAAGAACCTTGCTGTGGGGGAAATTTCGAATCATTTTCAAGATTTTTCAGTAAACAGACAATTTTTTATTGGGTCTTGAGATCTTATCACCGTAGAAAAAAAAATTATGGGAAATATTTCTCCAACCCTATTGGTAAACCTCACGAGCTGGTACATTTAAAAACAAGTCATGAGGTTCATCAGTTTGTAGAGTCATTTCACTGCTCTTAAGGAACTGTTTGTTCAGATGATCAATCTTTCCCCGTAGCCAGGTTAGAACTTTAATTGATGATGAGGACCCAAGGCCAGGTATGTGTGTCGAGCCCAGGTTGATTGAACCATGCCCAAATTTCCAAATTTTGAATAAAGATTGGTATAAATCGTTTTGGATATTATGATGAAAAACAACGCCAAAACAGTTGGGTAACAAAAAGAGGCTATATGGACAGCAACACTAAAAACAACCACCCAGAATGGATAGATGAAAGTCATCTGAAGACTCTCATTCATGACGCGAAAATGCAAGCCAAACCAGATCAACTCGGGCAAGCTATCTAATACTTATGATAACCCTAAGTATCGCACTACTTGCAGCTTTAATCATAATAGGTGCAAGCTATCAATTTGTCAGAGAGAAAATCGACGATTATCTATATCCTCCACCAGGAGAATTAGTAGACGTTGGAGGATATCACCTACACATTCACCGATCTGGCAAAGGAGGGCCTAGCGTCATTTTAGATGCTGGCATTGGTTGTAACTCCTTGGAGTGGGCACTTGTCCAAAAAGAAATTGCCAAATTTACAACTGTATGCAGTTATGACAGGGCCGGATATGGCTGGAGCGATGAAAGCCCTATGGAACGTACCAGTCAAAATATGGTTAAGGAGCTACATACTCTATTACTTCGATCTGAGATTCCAGGGCCATACGTTCTTGTAGGGCACTCTTTGGGTGGAGTTAATGTCCGTCTATACGCTAATACTTATCCAGATGAAGTTGTTGGAGTCGTTCTTGTTGATTCTGCTCATGAGGATCAACTGGCGAAATTACCCATGCCGAATTGGAATAAAGGCGTTCTGTCATCTTTGACGTATTTAGGGGCCTTACGCTTGCTTGCTGTCCCGCATTACAATCAATCGGAACCCCCTTTATATTCGAATCTCCTACCAGTGTTTCCAGAAGAGTTCTATAAAACACAGGGGATGTTACCAGATGAGATTCAGAAAATGTATATCGCCAAGTGGTCAACCACCAAATTTACCAGAACTCTTTTAGAAGAAATGGAACAATTAGGTGTAAGTTTCACCCAGCTAAGAAACACCAAAGGATTACTTAACGAGAAGCCTCTGATTGTTATCACAGCAGACAAAACTCAACCCAAAGAAGTTTGGGCTGAGTTTCAGAAAGACCTTGTTACAAAATCCTCGAATGGAAAACAAATCGTGGCAATAGAAAGCGGTCATTTGATTACAAGACACCAACCAGAAATCATCGTTGAGGCGGTTAGAGAAATTGTTTTAGGCTCGAGATAGATCCCAAAGTGTCATTTTTTTATTCTTAGGGTTTTTCGATTCAATAAGAACAGAAATTAATAACTACAAAAAAAAGAAGGGGGATGACTACAGCAGTTTGATCTGAAGCGCAACCGGCTTTTGCCATTGTAGGTAAATTTTGAAAGAGAACCATCATGAAATTTGATATGAAAGAAACGAGTATTTTCAAAAAAACGATAGACTGGATCAATTCAAAACATTTGATTCGCCTGGCGTTACTCACAGGTTCTTTTACTGATGGTTCTACGACTGATGAGTTTTCAGATTTAGACATTTCTCTCTTTTGTAGTGATCCCCAGCAACTAACGGATTGCAATAGTTGGTTAAAGGATATTGATAATGTATGGGTAGTGATCCCTGAAAAGTATCGTTTACTAGGGGCGTCAATCCCAACTCGACTAGTGATATTTAAAGGTGGCAAAAAAGTTGATTTCTCATTTTTTTCACTAGATCAACTAAAAGTGCTAGAAAGAGAAGGGCTCCCAGACGCATTTAATATAGGATACGAAGTGCTGGTGGATAAAGACCATCTAGGAAGCAAGCTCCCCTCGCCAGAGTTCGTAGGTTTTAGGGAGCCCAAACCCTCCAAAGAAGACTTCCATCACTTGATAAAAGAGTTTTGGTTTGAAGTGTACCATGTTGCCAAATATCTCTATCGTCAAGATCTGTGGTCTGTACAGTTTCGTTTCAGTGGCATTTATCACAAAATTCTCATCAAGATGGTTTGCTGGAATGAGGCTGGAAAGAATCAATGGGATTATTCTACGCATTCGCTAGGTAAACGGCTTGATAATTGGGTCGGCAAAGATACTTGGAATACGATCCGCAACATATTTCCCCACTTTGATGCCGAAGAAGGTTGGATCGCTTTAAGAGAGATGACAAAGCTTTTTAAAAGACTTTCTCATGAGACTTCTAAAACCCTTGGCTACGATAACTTATTAGTACTAGAAGGAGAAATGCGCCAATTCATCACCAAGCTTGAGAATAAATCGAGGAAGGATAACAGCGTGTGAGAAACATAAAGCATGTAGGAGTTCGCGGTACTTCTCATTGAGAAGCTGTAGATCCTAACCGTAAACTTAGTTTTGTTTCAAGATATCTGCGTGATGATATGGAAAAGTGGAATGAGTGGTTTGTAAAGAACGTTGTTGACCCACTAGATGTATACCGATCGTGTTCGATATCAGACTCAAGCTTCTAGGGTAGAAAAGACGGGGCAAAGAAAGGGTTAAGGAGAGGTGGTTTTGAAAAAAGTGATTTATTCTTAAGTGTATATTAATTTTTTTGACTCCAATGAGTCAGAGGGGTATTATCACGAATTGGAACTTTGACTGATGAACACATCTTTTCGTTAGCGCAACAAATATTGAAGTTGTGGGGTTGAGGTTATTTCTTCTGATATTAGGGGGCACAGTGAAATTCATAGGCTATAAAGATCTTAAAAGTGTTGATATTTTGAAAGATGTCGATGAAGGTTCTCTCAACGATTTGGATTCCATCGCGACAAAGAAAACTTATAGTACTGGTGATTACATCGTTAAACAGGACGAAGAAGCAGAAACGGCACTGATTATTGTCAGGGGTACTACAGAAGTTTTTAGAATAAAAGATGATGGTGAAAAGGAAGAGATCATTTTAATGGGGCCAAGCGATATTATTGGTTTAGGCGACAAGGCATCCTTAAAACCGAAATGGCGACGATCGGCTAGCATTGTAGCTCTCGAATCTGTGACTATTTATGAGTTTAAAGTGGCTGATTACATCTTATTGGTAGAGAAACACCCTGACTTATTGACCGCGTTTCAAGAGATTTCTAAAAGGATGAGCCACTATAGCTTCATCAAAAGACTCTTCCCTTTCGAAGCTTTTAACTATCGTAAAATTCGCTCTATTGCAAACCTGCTTATTGAGAAAAAAGTTCCGAAGGATACAACAATTATTAGAGAAGGAGATATCAGCGATTCCTGCTATTTCATCATGGAGGGAGAGGTTGAAGTCTTTCATATGATTGAAGGAAAAAAGCATGTCCTCAAAGTTTTTGATGCTGGCGCTGTTATTGGTGAAAGTGCTCTACTCCTCAATGTTCGTAGAACTGCGACTGTGGTCACAACGCAAGACAGCATATTACTCGAAGCCAAGGGAGAAGACCTGAAAAAAATTGTCTATCAATACGATGATCTATCTGATTTCTACGTTGACATTGTTCGTCAGAGATCACGGCCTAAACAGCTGGCTTGTGTTGAAATCAACTCGGGAAAAGGGGAGAGCTACACTCTTAAAAACACAGAAACCATGAACTTTTATCAGCTCACAGAATATGGGTATTTTATTTGGAATCTTTTGGATGGGGAACATACTATTGATGATCTCAATGAAAAATTTACGAGCGAATTTGGCATTTCCCCCGGTGATTTTGTGACTCAGTTAGTCTATGATTTAACAACTCAAAATTTCATAAAAGACCCTGCGGCTAGTTTGGACTCAGTCAACGATGAAAAAGAAGAGAAAGAAGAAAAAATTGGTTTTCTACAAAAAATTATAGGAAAGTTTATTAAATAGATGACCGAAGAGGAAAAAGATACTCCAGATTTCAGGATTAGAGAGTATAAGTTGAATGACTTTCAAGAGAATTTGGTAGTGGTATCATATAAATCTTGGGTCGTTATTCTTTCGTTAATTGGACTTATGTTTATAGCAGGGCTGTGGACGATTTTTGGCTCCATATCTATACAAGTGATGGGACGTGGTATCGCTTTAACAACACAGGGGGTTTTGGAAGTACCTTCTAAGGTTCAGGGAAGGGTGACGGACCTGAGTGTGGAACGTGGTGAAGTTGTTAAAACCAGTGATAAGATCGCAACGATCTTTGATCTTCAGCACGACGTCGGTTTGAGAAATGCTCAAAAAAAACTTGAAATTTTAGAGAAAGATTATTTGGATGCTCAATTATTACATCAGAAGGAGCTAGAAAGAAAGTTAGCAACTCTTAATAAAGACGCCACTGCAACTCTTTTCGAAGTTGAAGAGCGTCAAGAGGGTTTACCGGATTTAAAAAAAGACTTGGAATCAAAGCAGAGGCTTTATGAAGAGGGATTAATTTCTGCTTTCATGCTCCAGAATGCGGAAGTTACATTAATGGAAGAGGAGATCAAGATACAAAACTTACAGGTAAAACTTCTGAAAATTGATGAAGAGCTCAAACAAAGCTACAAATCTGACGAGCTGAAGAACTACAGACGACTTTACAATGAGGCTCTTAATGAGGTGAAGCAGTATGAAGCTAAATCAAGCTACTTTGAAATTTTAAGTCCTATCCAAGGGGAAATTCTAGAGTTACAGGTAAGAGTTGGAGAGGAGATCAAGGAAGGACAATCTATTGTTTTGATGGAGAAAACTTTGTCCGAACAAAAGGACTACCTTTTCTATTGTTACGCATCCTCAAGTGATGGAAGTAAAATAAAAGTTGGTAGTGAAGCATATCTAGAACTTTCGCTTGTCGATCCACAAAAGTACGGTTATTTAAAAGGTAAGGTTACTTCTGTTTCTCAGTACCCAGTTTCAGATTCTCGTATTTTCAGTGTTGTACATTCAGAGGAATTGTTAGCGTTCCTGAAAGGTGATAACAAGGCAGTAATGGAGATTGTTGTCAAACCGGAAAAAGATCTTACTACACCTAGTGGATTTAGTTGGACTTCAGGAAATGGGCCTAATATAGAAATACAAACCGGTTTATTAGCCTCGGTACGGTTAACCGTAGATAAAAGAAGGCCAATTTCTTATATATTTCCTGTATCGTGGTTTAAGGGTGAAAGTCACGTTGACTCTGCCAAAATGTTCCAGTCTTCTGCAGAAGAAATTGAAGTTGACAATGTGCAAGACAAGTAAAATTTTCCGAAAAACAGGGATTTATAATGGTGAAAAATACCTTAAAAACACTCATCGTCTTCTTGTTATTCACAGCATTCTTGCAGATTATCAGCACTCAGCTAGATCAGGGAGAACATACTGTTGAAACACGATCGGTATACAAGATCGCTCTTCCTTTCAAACAGTTCTTTTCAGGTGGAGATATTAGAAAACTACCTGACGGTGAGGATGGCAATTAATGATTTCTAGATTAATTGACGTTTTTCAAGGGATGTTACATCGATTCAGAAGGGTTTATACACCTACATACATACAAATGGAAGCGACAGAATGTGGTGCTACATCACTGATGATAATACTAGCCTATTACAAAAAGTTTGTGCCTGCAGCAACACTTCGTTACCAATGCGGTGTAACA
>JBCDHL010000024.1:0-9850 GCA_038750095.1 Chlamydiota bacterium | reverse complement strand
GTCAAGGGTCGAGAACTGATAATACGAATAGTATCGATTCTGGTCAAAATGGCTCAACGAAAAAATTAATCGGGAAAGGGCGGGCACAGGCACGGGCAGAGGCAGAGGCACGGGATTGCAGTTTCGAAAGAGGTCTATTATCTCGACTTTGTACATTTTCTGGACGAAGTCGAGATTATGTTGCACGATCAAGAAGATCCTGCCATCTTTCGAAAAGAGCCTCGAGCTCCTTTTCTTTGTTGGCGACACCTTGGTACAAATCGGGTGAGGAGGAAGTATTGAGCTCCCGATGCATCTTCTCGATTTCTTCCTCGAGTTGAGAAATGTTTATTTCCATATTTTCTAACTCTTTTTTTTCCTTATACGAAAGCGACTTCTTCTTAAGAGGTTCTTTTACTTCTACTTTCTGGGGATCTCTAGAAGTACGCTTTCCCTTACAGGCAGCTTCCCACTGGCTGTATTCGGCAAAAAAATCTCTTTCAAGACCTTCTCCTAACCCGAGAAGTTTTGTACAAATACGATCCATCATACAACGGTCGTGGGTAATCAATACAACAGCACCTGTGAACTCCAGCAAACTCTCTTCGATAACCTCAAGTGTAGAAATGTCTAAGTCGTTCGTTGGTTCATCAAGAAAAAGGATATCTGCCGGTTCAAGTATTAAACGCGCAATGAGGATACGAGCACGTTCCCCCCCAGAGAGACACCTCACGGGCAGCCCCAAACGATCGGAGTGAAAAAGAAATTTCTGAGCCCAACCGTTCACATGAATTTGCCGTCCATGGTAATCTACATAGTCACTATCCGGAGAAAGAGCCTCTTTCAAAGTAACATTGGAATCGATTTTGTTACGGTGTTGATCGAAGTATACAATTTTCAAATCGTCTGCGTATTTAATGGTTCCTAGGTCTGGCTGAATTTCGCCTGCTAGCAGTTTCAACAAAGTCGTTTTTCCTGTTCCATTTTTTCCAACGATACCAATTCTGCTCCCTGGAGAAAGGGTGATATCGACTCCTTTAAAAAGCTCTTTTCCTCCTAAAGACTTCGTGAGGTTATTCGAAGTCAGGAGTTTTCGTGTTTCACGTTCGGAAGCTGTAAAATTGAGAGCGACTTTAGACTCAGTGTTACGCTGCTTTACATCAGCTAGTTCATCCATCAATTTGTAAGTGTTTTTTATGCGTGACTGAGATTTGGTCGTTCGAGCCTTTGGTGAACGTTTCAACCATTCCACCTCTTGTCGTACTGTTGATGCCAGTCCCCTTTGTCTCTGTGCCTGAGATTCTAGAAATGCCTCTTTTTGCTCCATGAAAGAACTTAAAGATCCATCTGCAACCAACAAACCCTCTGGGTAGCATTTGTTTAACTCTACGATTTTATTGGAGATATTTTCTAAGAAATAGCGATCGTGACTAACAACGATATAAGTCAAATTTTCCCTTTGCAAAAACTGCTCAAGCCAGAGAATACCTTCGAGGTCAAGGTGGTTTGTCGGTTCATCTAATAATAGCAGGTCAGGTTCATGCATCAAGGCTCTTGCGATATCGAGACGTTTTTTCCATCCACCTGAAAGGCTAGAGGCCTGCTGCTTCAGATCGCTGAATTGCATTTTTCCAAGAATGATTCGAGCACGAGTTATCGCATCGTGTTGTTCCTCATTCCCTTTGACACTCTTGACTAAGACTTCTTCAATGGGAAGATCCGGAAACTCGGGCATCTGGCTAGCGTATCCGATACGTAAGTGTTGACGTTTCGAGATTTCTCCAGCATCCTCTGTTTCCTCTCCAACAAGAATTTTTAATAGGCTTGTTTTACCAGAACCGTTGGGACCCAGGAGCCCTATGCGATCCCCCTGAACAATGTTCAGTGAAATCCGTTCAAAAAGAACCTGGCTACCAAATGCCTTAGATATATTTTGTACACTGATTAATAATGACATGCTCAGATTTTAACAGATAGCGAACTTAATTCCAATTTTGGAATCACGACCAATATAATACTAGAGAAATTAAAGCTTAATTTGCTAAAGTCATCTCCATTTTTTGATAAATCAACCTTATTTTAAAATCATGCTACTTAATATCCTCGGAGGTTTTCTATTCCTCACCTTTACTTCCTCAACTCTATTAGGGGAAAGCCTAAATCGCCCAAGTTTTGAATATCGTCATCCTACCCATACAATCCCTTCGCAAAGTAAAAACTATATTCACATCGTTAATTACAACATCAGAAAATCATTTTGTGATGAGGGCTCACCAAACGAATGGAAAAAACGTATGAACTATTATTTTGATGCGTTGCGTAGTGAGGATGAGGCTAAGCTTTTGATGCAGGAAATGTCTCATACATTAAAAAAAAGTTTGGGTCGACACCTTCCATCTTCTGTTCAGAATGAACGTAAACATAAATGTAATGCTAACTGTGAAACCTGTGAATTCAGTGATAATGAGCCTTTTCCTGTTCATGAAAGTAAATACTTTCGTTTTGCTTTAAAGGCCGGAAGGAAAAATGGAGTGTTATATGGTAACTTCCCCTATCCCTATCGATTGATCATAGCACTTAAACGCCATGATTCATTTCCAAATGAAGAGGAATGGAAAGAGCTTAGAGTTATCTTGAAAGAGTTACAAAGCTCCGTTTGTGATGACTTAGGGGGTGATTATTCCTCATTCGCCTCTCTTCAGGATATTTATTATAGAAAAAAAGCAAATAACGAACAGATATCTGAATCAACACACTTCTTTTTACATTTTATCTTCAGGTTTCCGAAAGGAATGAAGACTGGTGGAGCTACATTTAGAGACCCAAATCCTTATGATCAATTCACACTTTCAAACATGAACCTAGTAAAAGAGTTAGAAACAAAACAGGAATCCAACTTTATTTACAAAAAACAACCTGACATCATTAACATTCAAGAACTTACTTACGAACAAGCAGAGGATATGAAGAGGGAGTTTTCAAACCATCGATTTATTGGTTATAAAGCGCTGGATGGAAAACCTCTTGAAAAGATTGATCCCAATGATTGGGTAGATGAGATTGTCTGTATCGGTTATCGAGCTGACAGATTCGATTGTGTGGATAATGGTTTAAAGTGGCTATCTCCCACTCCAGAAACACCTTCAATTTGTCCAGGAGCATCTCGTAATAGAATTGTTGTATGGGTAAAACTTAGAGATCGTTTGACCAATAAAGTTTTCTGTATGTTCAACTCTCACTATGATCACCTTGGAACAACAAAAAAAATGGTAGATGCTGAGATAAATACAATCAATCTTATTGCAAAAGATGATCTTTGGTTTTCAACCGGGGAGCGATTTTATGGTAAACACCTTGGTGAAGAACTATACAATTATTTTATGAGTACAATCACATGTAAAGATATTCGTGACGCAAGTTTAATGGGACATTTTGGAGAGTCTGGAACATGGGGGGGATTTGAAAACGATCCTTACGCTTCTCAAGTCATTGATGGTTCTTTCGAGTGTGACACTTTGGATGTCACATTCACGAATACTAAACAAAGTTTGGTTCTACTGAGTTATCACCTCAATGGAGCTTATGATCCAGAGACAGAGACTAATTATCGCATTCAGGATACTGTTAAAAAAGGATACCGATTGGCCTCTGATCATTTCATGAGTGGATTTTATATGATTCTTGATAAATAAAAGAACGACACGTCGTTTTACACATCGACGAGATGCTTAATAAGAATATCTCTGAGGTCCTGAGGAACTGGAATTTTCTCCCCAGTTTTTTTATTGATGCAAACATGAACCGTTTTCACTGTTCCTGTTTTCGTCCCATCTTCCTTAAAAATAATATAACGCAGAGTAAAAGAGGTATTTCCAATGTTATCAACATAGACATGTATTTCTATTCGATCACCCATTACTAGGGGAGTGTAATAGTTCGATTCACACCTCACGATCACAAACAAATAGTCGAGTTCGTTAAAGACATGACTAAATGACCTTCCTTCGCTTTCCATAAAGTCTTCCAGTGCTTCATGAACGAAGCGAAACTGGCGTGGAAAATAAAGGCGTCCCGCAACATCGACATCATGTAGGCGCACCAAGTTTTTGGCCTTAAACATAAATTACCCCTTGTACTTTTATTCATCCGTCTTTTCTCAAATAATTGCAAATATTTTTCTTCCGTTTCTTTCAGCCAGTCAGCATAGTGAGGTATATCCCGGTTCTTGAAGTTAATTCGGTATTAAATAATGAGGTCTTAAGAAATGACACAATCACCTGTTAAACGCATCGTCACGGCTTCATCACTATTTGATGGACACGATGCAGCTATTAACGTTTTTCGACGCCTCTTTCAAAAGGCAGGCCTTGAAGTGATCCATATAGGACATAACCGCAGCGTGGGACATCTAGTGAAAACTGCAATAGAAGAAGATGCTGACGCAATATGTGCTAGTTCTTACCAAGGTGGTCACATGGAGTATTTTACCTATCTTCGTGATTTGTTAGACAGGAAAGGAGGCTGCCATATCGGTATTTTTGGTGGCGGTGGTGGTACAATTTTACCTAGCGAGATCAAAGAGCTTGAAGATCATGGGATAACAAAAATATATCACCCTGAAGACGGACAGAAAATGGGTCTTCGCGGAATCATTCAAGACGCTGTTTCTAAGATAGATAAGAGTTTTGAAAACGAAAAGTACTATTTATCCATTGTCAACAAAATTGAGAATGGAGAGAAGCTGACAGAAAAAGAGCTTGCCAAAGGAATTACACTATTCGAGCAGAAAAACTTATACCCTTCTACAAAAGAGAAGCTGCTTAACGTGTTAAATGAAAAGGAAGTCCGCGATAGACCTGTGGTGATAGGTTTTACCGGACCAGGAGGTGCGGGGAAGAGTTCGCTCATCGATGAAGTCATTTTGCGATACCTCTATTCTACAAAGATAGGTAGGGTAGGAGTCTTAGCATTCGATCCAACGAAGAAAGTAACTGGTGGAGCACTTCTTGGAGATCGCATACGCATGAATGCTATTTATCAGGATCGTGTCTTTTTGCGGTCAATGGCAACGAGAGATTCAGGTACGGAGCTAAGTCCATCTGTTGAAGGGGCTCTGCTTTTAATGAAACATGCAAATTTTGATGTGATTATTTTGGAGACGACAGGGATAGGCCAAGGAGATGCAAGAATTGTAGATCTCTCCGATTTATGTCTGTATGTGATGACCAGTGAATATGGGGCATCATCACAGCTTGAAAAGATTGATATGATCGATTTTGCGGATATGATCGTTGTGAACAAATTTGACAAAATAGGTTCTGAAGATGCTTTTGATGATGTATTACATACTTTTGCCTACTCAAGAAACATACGTGTAACAGATGAAAACCGTCAAACATTTCCGATTTATGGAACCATTGCTTCAGACTTCAATAATCCCGGGGTAACAAAACTTTACACTGATATCATCAAATTGCTGGATAAAAAGAAGTTACTCACCACCTCCGGAAACCGTTTTATTGATCTCGAAAAAGCAAAAGAACATGACAACCCTAATACCTTCACAGTGATTCCAGCAGAAAAGACATTTTATCTAGGTGAAATTGTAAATTGTCTGCGGAAATATCAAAAAGAGACTGTTCGGTTAGCAGAAGATGCAAGCCTATTATATCGATTAAAGACGGTGCATTCATCTCTGAAAATCGGCACAATGGAAGAAGTGGATAAAAAAATCGAGGCTTTAGAACATTCAATCGGAACAAAAATTCTTGAACAACTTGAAAGTTACCACGATCACAAAAAAACCTACCGTAAAGAGGAATACTCCTATGAGGTACGGGACAAAACAATTACTCGACCTCTATTTTCAAAGTCTCTCTCCAACTTATTCATTCCCAAAGTTGCCACACCAAAATATCGCGACTGGGGTGATATCGTCACGTTCCTTCGAAAAGAAAACTTTCCAGGTGAATTCCCTTATACCTCCGGAGTTTTCCCCCTGAAAAGTGAGGAGGAAGAACCCAAAAGACAATTTGCTGGGGAGGGGGCACCAGAGCGAACAAATAAAAGGTTTCACTACCTTTCTAAAAATGATCCTTACAAAAGGCTGAGCACTGCATTTGATTCAGTAACGCTGTATGGTGAAGACCCTGTAGAGCGACCGGATGTTTACGGGAAGATTGGTAACAGTGGTGTCAGCATAGCAACACTTGACGATATGAAAGCTTTGTTTGATGGTTTTGACCTCATTGATAAGCATACTTCAGTGTCACTAACGATTAACGGCCCCTCTCCAATGATCTTAGCCATGTTTTTTAACGCAGCAATCGACTTCGAAGTAAAGAAGGAGACCGGTAGAGAACGCGATGAAATCCCTTTAGAAAGCTATTTAAAGATCCGTAATAAAGTCTTGAGTCGCATACGAGGAACGGTGCAGGCTGATATTCTTAAAGAAGAGCAAGCACAAAATACTTGTATCTTCTCCTCAAAATTTGCACTAAAAATGATGGGTGATATCGAACAATACTTTATAAAAAAATCGATACGCAATTTTTATTCCGTGAGTATCAGTGGCTACCACATTGCTGAAGCTGGAGCCAATCCCATAACCCAATTAGCTTTTACTCTGGCTAACGGATTCACAATTGTAGAGTATTACCTATCAAGAGGAATGGCTATTGATGATTTTGCCCATAATCTATCTTTTTTCTTTAGCACAGGTCTTGATCCAGAATATTCCGTGATTGGTCGGGTTGCAAGAAGGATATGGGCGATTGTTATGAAAGAGCATTATGGAGCAAATGAAAGAAGTTGTAAGCTCAAGTACCATATACAAACTTCAGGAAGAAGCTTACACGCTCAAGAAATTGCATTCAATGACATCAGAACAACACTACAAGCGCTCTTAGCAGTCTACGACAACTGTAACAGCCTACACACAAATGCCTATGACGAAGCAATTACAACACCAACTGAAGAGTCTGTCCGACGTGCCATGGCGATCCAATTGATCTTATCGAAAGAATTCGGCGTGGCTAAATGCGAGAACGCAATGCAAGGCTCCTATTTTATTGAAGAGTTAACAGATCTTGTTGAAGAAGCTGTTCTTTCTGAATTTGAATCTATTTCACGTCGAGGAGGTGTTCTCGGAGCAATGGAAAAACAGTACCAACGACACAAAATTCAAACTGAATCAATGAAATATGAAATTCAAAAAGAGAGCGGAGAGCTTCCCATAATTGGTGTAAACACTTATGTTTCTGATGACAATCATCCTGACTATGAACGTATGGAAGTCATTCGAGCAACAGAAGAAGAGAAAAAATTACAAATTGAACGCACAAAAAATTTCATTAAGCAAGCTGGAGAAAAAAATTCTGAAGCTCTTGAGCGTTTACGCTCAGTTGCTCTTTCTGGCGATAATATCTTTGAAGAGTTAATGGAAACAGTTAAATATTGCTCTCTTGGACAAATTTCAAAGCTACTATATGAGTGTGGTGGAGAGTACCGCCGCTCGATGTAAATCAATCGAAGTCAAGGCAACACTCGATATAGAGTGCGCCTTGATATAACCGAGGTCTTAACCACGTACAGTATCGAGACGATGCTGTAGTAACGAAATAACTTGGTTGTATTTAGAAGGATTTCTCGGATGAGAAGCCAGCTTTTTTCTATACTTGTTCATTTTCTTGGTTAATTTTTCCTCGGCCTTCTTTTGAGCTTTTGTCTGCTTTTTCTGCACATGAGAGCGAGAAGGGCTTGAAGTCGACAACCTGTTTTCTACATGCCTTTTTTCTTCTTCATTGCTTTCAGTTTTTAACGCTTCGAATAGCTGAGTAGAGTCAGGTTCTTCGAAAAATTCTTCCACTTCTACAAGTTGCTCATCCTCTTCTTCAAGACTCCTAGCAAGAGCTTCATTAAGTTCTTCTTCCTCTACTGCTATCATGGCCTCGAAGAATTTACTTTGAAGTAGTTCAGATTGGCTATCTTGATCTTCCTCAATGTGAGGCTGTTCATCAACTTTTAAATTCACATCTTCAGAATCCTCTGAACCTTTTTTTTTCTGATTGTTTACTTCTTCCTCGCTGATAAGCTTCTCATACAATTTGACAAAACGAGTAGGAGGGCGAACTCCTTTACGACTTGGTCTATCTAGTGTCGGATGGGAAAGCTTTTGGGTATTTGTTTTTTTCTCCGTTGAGGTTGCCTCTTCTTGAATTTGTACCTCTTCCGTCTCGATCCTCTCTTCCTCTTGAGGCACAATTTCCTCATGGAGTGTATCAGGTGTTAGAGAACCTATTCCTTCATCAACAGGAAGGTCGATAGGGAAATCATCAGATTTAGGACCACTCTCCTGTTTAATTTCAAGAGCGTTATCTTCTGAAATTTTATCCTGCTCCGATTTTGTATCTGGTTTAATTGTTGTTAATGACTTCTGATTAACTTTTCTCGCTATAATAGCAGTAGCTCCACCTAAAGTGACTACCCCTAAAGTAGCAAGTAAAATTTTATATTTATGCCTCCATGCAGCCTTCATAAAGTCCTTCATTTTACCGAAAACAGTTTTCGATTTTTTTGTTGTCTCGATATCGGTGGGTTTCTTAGAAACCTCTTGTCCTTCCCACTTTGAAGTCTCTTCTGGAACTTGTTCTGCAGGTATGTTATCACTTATATTATGAACTTGTATTCCCATGTTTTATTTCTCCTTTATTATTAATAAACACCATCCTCTTTATCAGAAGTAAGTGATCATATGATACAGTTATTTATGTTACGTAAATGTTTTGTAAATATTTATCTAAGCCGACTTCGTCCAGAAAATGTGCAAAGTCGAGCTAATAAATCAATCAATGATCCCAACACGTGCCATGTAAGTATTAGTTTCTCGATTCGATTCAAGGGCCATCGGTAAAGAGACTTGACTTACCATTCCATTATAAGGTTGATTTCTCTTGGAATTTACCCCATTGATCTTGAATTCACTAATGGCCTTGTGCCCCTGTTCAGATTTCAGCCACACCAAAAATTTTTGCTGTGGTGAATGATCGGGTAATCGACCGAAAGCAGCTGGAACTAGTAACTGAGCAGGATTTGTAAGGACATGATCAACACTTCCCTTGTCTGCGTGGTTATAGATTTTACATGCTTTTATTTCGCTATCTATCACTCCTTTGTAATCTTTTATACTGTGCTGCAAAATCAAAGCCCCATCGGTAATCCCATACAACCCCTCTTCCATTGTTGCTGATATTGCACCTGCGGGAAATACCCTTTCGGTAGGCTTTTGGACGTGATGGTCTGTAAATTCTTTAAGTATTTGGTCACCTACTTGCTTTTTAACCTCTTTGTAATGTGCTGTATCATTATCTAACAGCTTTTGAATGTCTCCTTTGAGCTTTTCCGAAGCGTTTGAAACAACACAATCGATACATCCTACTTTAATGATTTTTTTTGCTAACCGATCAGCTGCTTTACACCAGAGGTGCTGATCTTTTAAACCCATTGCAGAATGGTTCCATCTTGAGTAGTAAACTTTCTGTTCTCGATCTTCAAGACTCAAAGCATAAAGAATAATTTTACCCACGTTATCAATCGGATCTGCGTGTGGGCTAAGATTTGCTGGGTTACTACAAGGACCGATGAGCGGGAACTCGTCATTAAACAGCCTGATCACTTCGTGGAGAAGTAACTGCTTCTTGAGTTCCCACTCTTTTAGTGGTTCGTAAGTGATGTAAAGGTCGCAAGTTTCGCCGCTTTCTGTTCCTCTCTTAATACTTTTAAAATTCATGTGGGAATCAGCGAACTTCCACCCCACTATAATTTGATTCTCTTCCTTATGATCCGCATTAAATCTATCAGCGAGGTGTTTCAT